>NZ_JBNYXZ010000014.1:0-186974 GCF_051380935.1 Janthinobacterium algoris
GAAAAGTCGACCAAGGTCGGCATCGCTACCAAACGCTTAAAAGCTGGCTGGAGTGCCGACTATCTTGCCAAGGTCTTGGGCTTACCGACTTGATGCTTCATGCAATCGCCCTGCCTGTGCCCGCCTGCCTACAATGCGGGTTTTATAGGTGGACTTGCAAGAATATCTTGGCTAGAATCGGCAAGCAGCAGATTAATTGTCAACCTTAATTGTCAATACATAAAATCAATAAAAACCAGCTCTGGCGTTTCTCCGATTACCTCTGTTCACTTTGCCACTATGAAAAAAATATTTGCACTTCTCGTGCTTGCCGGCATAGCAAATGCCGTCACAGCGGCTGACATTGTAGGAAACGCCAAGGCAGCGACTGCCAAGGTGGAAATGTGTATCGGTTGCCACGGCATTCCCGGTTACAAGGCGACCTTCCCCGAAGTGTTCCAGGTACCGATGATCGGTGGCCAGCCGGCAAAATATATCGAAAATGCGCTGCAAGCCTACAAGAAGGGCGATCGCAAGCACCCTAGCATGAAGGGCATTGCCAGCAGCCTGTCGGACCAGGATATCGCCGATGTCGCCGCGTATTATGCGCAACAAGCCAAGCCGAACTGAGGATCAGCCCGATGAAAACACTACTCGCCGCCCTCGTTTGTGTCACCGTCTCGTTCGGCGCCAGCGCCGCCGGCAATATCAACACGGGCAAGGCCCTGGCCGAAAAATACAGCTGCGCCACCTGCCACGGCAAGGATTACGGCTCGCCCATCGACCCGTCGTACCCAAAACTGGCGGGCCAGCACAAGGATTACCTGGAACACGCCTTGACGGCGTATAAACGCGGCGACAAGGCCAATGGCCGCAATAACGCCATCATGACAGGCCAGGTAAAACCGCTGAGCAACCAGGACATCAAGGACCTGGCCGCCTACTTCCACAGCCTGCCGACGACCCTGGTGATTCACCGCTGAGTTGCATCGCCGCGTCAGGCTTTCAGCCCGACGCGGCGCGCCAGCTTGTGCAAATTGCTGGCGTCCAGCCCCAGATGGCGCGCCGCGGCGGCCCAATTATCCTGATGCAGGACCAGCGCTTGCCGGATGGCCTGGCGCTGGCTCGCTTCCACGATCTGATGCATGGATAGCAGCGGCGCCGCCGGCGTGCCGCATGTGGCCGGCGCTGGCAGTAGCGCGTCTGTGCCCGCCGGCGCTTCCAGCGCATCGAGATCGAGCATATCCGTTTCCAGGGTCACGATGTCCTTGCGGTTCGCGCCGCGGATGACGGCTTTCAGCGCGGCCCGGCTGATCACATGTTCGAGTTCGCGCACGTTGCCGGGCCAGCGGTAGTGGCAGAGCGCGTTTTCGGCGGCGGCCGATAGGCGCAGGCTGCGCAGCCCCAGGCGCGCACGGTTGAGCTCAAGGAAACCGCCGGCCAGCAGCAGCACGTCATTGCCCCGCTCGCGCAGCGGCGGAATCGGCACGGGATAGACCGATAAACGGTGATACAGGTCGGCGCGGAACGTGCCGTCGCGCACATGCTCGCGCAAGCTGCGGTTGGTGGCGGCGATCACGCGCACGTTGACCCGGCGTGGCCGGTCCGCGCCCAGGCGCTGAATTTCGCCATTTTGCAGGGTACGCAGCAGCTTGGCCTGTATCGACAGCGGCAACTCGCCCACTTCATCGAGAAACAGCGTGCCCCCTTCGGCCGCTTCGAATCGGCCTGGCCGGTCGCTGACGGCGCCGGAAAACGCGCCGCGTACATGGCCGAACAATTCGCTCTCGGCCAGGGATTCCGGCAAGGCTGCGCAATTGACGTGGATCAGCGGCTTGCCGGCGCGGCGTGACAGGCGGTGCAGGCGGTGTGCGCATAGTTCCTTGCCGACACCCGTTTCGCCCAGCAGCAGCACGGGCAAGTCCGATTCGGCCACCACCTGCAATTCATGCAGCAACTGCGTGATGGCTCTGCTCTGGCCGACAAAATCGTGTTCCTCGCGCGGCGCTTGCGCATCGGCCAGCATGGCGCCGCCCGACAGGCGCAGGGCGCGGATTTCCGTTTCCAGGCGGGTCACGCGCACGGCCGCCTCGATGGCGCAGGCCAGCTCGCCCAGGTCGCGCTGCGCGCGCGCGTCGAAGGTGCCCACCTGCAGGGCGTCGAGCGTGATCACGCCCCAGCGTTCGCCTTCCAGGTCGAGCGCCATGCCCATGCAGTCGTGCACGGGCAAGGGCTCGCCGGCCCGTTCGGCGATCAGACCATCGTAGGGATCGGGCAGGGAACTGTCGTGATGGAAGCACAGCACGCCGCGCCGTTGCAGGATGGCGGCCAGGCGCGGATGGTCGGCGATGGCGAAGCGGCGTCCCAGCGCGTCGCTGGCCAGGCCGGCCATCGCCACGGGGCGCAGGTGCTCGCCATCGAGCTTGAGCAAGGCCACGGCCTCGCAGCCGAAGTGCGCGCGCAGGCTGCCAACCAGGCGCTGCAGGCGCACGGCCACGGGCAGGTTGGCGACCAGGTCGGTGAGTAGCAATAGGTGGATAGCAGTGGTGGTCATAAGTACCATGCAGGGTACATGGAACCACGGCAAACAAGGGTCATAACGACCCTGTATTTTTCAAATCGTTGATTTAAAACAAGTTTTCCCTGGCACGTCGTTTGCGTAGGTAAGAGTGCCGAACCGGCATACAAGACCAAGGAAAGCTTGATGAAAACGACTCCCTCCCTCCGCGCCATTGCCGCCGCCGTCTGCGTCCTGGCCATGCCCCTGTCCGTGCAAGCCCAGGCGAGCCTGCCGGCCAGTGCTGCCGCCACTGTCACCAAACCCGCCACCGCCGCGGTCAAACGCTATGAACTGCAAACCAATATCGTTGACGGCAAGATGGTATTCATCGACGCCAAGGGCCAGGTCAATCCCGTGCTGACAGCCAAGGTGGGTGACACGGTGGAACTCGTGCTGAAAAGCGGCGAAGGCGCCGAGCACGACCTGCTGATCCCGCAGCTCAACGTGGCCTCAAGCAAATTCAGCGCCAATAGCGGCAGCACCACAGTGCGCTTCACGGTCACGCGCGCCGGCACGTTCACCTATTACTGCTCGATTCCCGGCCACCGCCAGATCGGCATGGAAGGCAAGCTGGAAGTGAGCGGCACTTCGCTGGCCGAAGCCGCAGCTCCGAAGGCTGCTGGCGCCGGCTCCGCTGCCAACGAGTCCAGCCAGGCTGCGGCACTGGCCCTGTACACGCCCGCGCCGTCGCCGATGCGCGGCCCCGATCCCTCGGCCGTCAGCGTGGCCGCCAACCCGGCGCAGGTACCCGCCGCCATCGGCGCGCGCGCGCCGCAAACCTTGAAGTACCGCATGGAGACGGTGGAATTGCCGGGCAAGCTCGATGACGGCACCAGTTTTACGTATTGGACTTTCAATCGCCAGGTGCCCGGCCCGATGCTGCGCGCGAAGGTGGGCGACACGGTGGAACTGACCCTGTTCAACGCCAAAGACAGCAAGATGATCCACTCGATCGACCTGCACGCCGTGACGGGCGGCCATGGCGGCGGACAACACACGCAGGTGGCGCCGGGTCAGGAAAAAACAGTCACCTTCAAGGCGCTCAATCCTGGCCTGTACGTGTATCACTGTGCCACGCCCTTGGTGCCGCAGCATATCGCGGCCGGCATGTACGGCATGATCCTGGTCGAACCGGAAGGCGGCCTGTCAAAAGTGGACCGCGAGTATTACGTGATGCAGGGCGAGATGTACACGGGCCGTCCGCACGGCGCGCCCGTGCACCAGGAACCGAACCTGGAAAAGATGGCCAATGAACTGCCCGATTACTACGTCTTCAACGGCGAAGTGGGCGCCCTGAGCAAGACGCACAAATTGCAGGCGAAAGTCGGCGAGACGGTGCGCATCTATTTCGGCGTCGGTGGCCCGAACAAGATTTCGTCCTTCCACATCATCGGCGAGATCTTCGACAAGGTATATAGCGAAGGCTCCATCAGCAGCCCGAAACACGACGTGCAAACCACCCTCGTGGCACCGGGCGGGGCGACCATCGTCGAACTCAAGGTGCAGCACCCGGGCAGCTATCTGCTGGTCGACCATGCGCTGTCGCGCGCCGGCAAGGGCGCCGTGGGCGTGCTTGAAGTGACTGGAGAACCCGTGCCCGGCGTCTACCACGCGGGCGCGGTGCAATAAATCTACCTATTCATCCTCAAGGAACTGTTATGGAAATGATCGAGCTATCCCTGGGCCAGCTGGCCCGCCGCATCCCCGGCGCCACGCGCCTGTTCGATGCGCACCGCCTGGATTTCTGCTGCGGCGGCAACAAGACCCTGCGCGCGGCGGCCGAAGCGGCCGGCGTGGATACGGCGCCCATCGTCGCGGAACTGCGGCTGCTGGCAGAGCGCGCAGATACCAGCGGCGAGCGTGACTGGCAGGACGCCTCGGCCACCGAGCTGGTGGAGCACCTCTTGGCGCGTTACCACGCCGTGCACCGCGAGCAGCTGCCCGAGCTGATACGCCTGGCGCGCAAGGTCGAGCAGGTGCATGGCGACCGCGCCGACTGTCCGCACGGGCTGGCGGAACACCTGTCGGCCATGGCGCAGGAGCTGGAAAGCCATATGCGCAAGGAAGAAGACGTGCTGTTCCCGATGATCGTGCGCGGCCAGGGCCCCCGGGCCGGCGCGCCCATCAACGTGATGCGCATGGAGCATGACGACCATGGCGTGGCCTTGCGCGCCATGGAGGCAATGACGAACGATATCACCGCGCCGGCTGGCGCCTGCACCACTTGGCGCGCGCTGTACACGGGCTTGCGCACCTTCCGTGCAGACCTGATGGCGCACATCCATACTGAAAACAATATCCTGTTCGAGCGCTTTGCGCCGGCCGTGGTGCACTGACAAAGGAAAGACCCATGGGTCCCTACAAAAAACTCTGGTTCACCCTGATCGGTGTGCTGATCGTGACGTTTTCGCTACTCGGCTACTACGGCGTCGAAGTTTACCGGCAGGCGCCGCCCATCCCCGCGCAAGTGCTGGCGCAGGATGGCCGGCAGCTGTTCGACCGCGAGGGCATCCTCGATGGCCAGACGGCCTGGCAATCGGTCGGCGGCATGCAGCTGGGCTCCATCTGGGGCCACGGCGCCTACCAGGCGCCCGACTGGACGGCCGACTGGCTGCACCGCGAACTGACGGCCTGGCTGGAGCTGGCTGCGCAAGAGCAGCATGGCAAGGCATACGCGGCGCTCGACGGCCCCGCGCAGGCGGCGCTGCGCGAAGCGCTCAAGATGGAATACCGCGGCAACCGCGTCGATGATGCACAAGTGCTGCGCCTGTCGCCGCGCCGCGTGCAAGCCATCGCCAACACGGCGCACTATTACGACCAGCTGTTTTCCGATGCGCCCGCGCTGCACGCCAGCCGCGAGCATTTCGCCATGAAGGAAAATACCCTGCCCAGCGCCGCGCGACGCGCGCAGATGACGCAGTTCTTCTTCTGGACGGCATGGGCCGCCGCCACCGAGCGTCCGGGCCAGAAAGTGACCTACACGAACAACTGGCCGCATGAACCGTTGATTGGCAACCAGCCCAGCGGCGAGAACCTCGTCTGGTCGGTCGCCAGCGTGGTGGTGCTGCTGGCCGGCGTAGGCTTCCTGGTCTGGGGCTGGGCCTTTTTGCGCAACCACGACGAAGCGCTGCCGGCCCCCGGTCCGCGCGATCCGCTCACCACTTTCGCGCTGACGCCTTCGCAGCGCGGACTGGGAAAATATCTGTTCCTGGTCGTGGCGCTGTTCATCTTCCAGGTCTTCATCGGCGGCTTTACGGCGCATTACACGGTGGAAGGACAGCAGTTCTACGGCATCGACGTCTCGCGCTGGTTCCCGTATGCGCTCACGCGCACCTGGCATATCCAGGCCGCGCTGTTCTGGATCGCCACGGGCTTCCTGGCCGCCGGCCTGTTCCTGGCGCCCTTGATCAATGGCGGCAAGGACCCCAAGTGGCAGCGTCTGGGCATCGATGTGCTGTTCTGGGCCCTGGTCGCGGTCGTCGTCGGCTCGTTTATCGGCAACTACCTGGCGATTGCGCAAGTGATGCCGCCCGAATGGAACTTCTGGCTCGGTCACCAAGGTTATGAATATGTGGACCTGGGACGCTTGTGGCAGATCGGAAAATACGTGGGCATCCTGCTGTGGCTGGTGTTGATGCTGCGCGGCGTGGTGCCGGCCCTGCGCAAGCCGGGCGGCGACAAGAACCTGCTGGCGCTGCTGACTGCGTCCGTCGGCGCCATCGGCCTGTTCTATGGTGCCGGCCTGTTCTACGGCGAACGCACGCATCTGTCGGTGATGGAGTATTGGCGCTGGTGGGTGGTGCACCTGTGGGTGGAAGGCTTCTTCGAAGTCTTCGCCACCACGGCGCTGGCCTTCATCTTCTCGACCCTGGGCCTGGTGTCGGTGCGCATGGCCACGGCGGCCAGCCTGGCGTCGGCCTCGCTGTTCATGTTGGGCGGCATACCCGGTACCTTCCACCACCTGTACTTTGCGGGCACTACAACGCCCGTGATGGCCATCGGCGCCAGTTTCAGCGCGCTGGAAGTGGTGCCGCTGATCGTGCTGGGGCATGAAGCGTGGGAAAACTGGCGCCTGAAGGAGCGTGCGCCATGGATGGAGCAGTTACGCTGGCCCATGATGTGCTTTGTCGCCGTCGCCTTCTGGAATATGCTGGGCGCGGGTGTGCTGGGCTTTATGATCAACCCACCCGTGGCGCTGTACTACATCCAGGGCCTCAACACGACTCCCGTGCATGCGCATGCGGCGCTGTTCGGCGTGTACGGCTTCCTGGCGCTGGGCTTTACCTTGCTGGTGCTGCGTTACCTGCGGCCCGACTACCGCTTCAGCCCTGCGTTGATGAAGACGGCGTTCTGGGGCTTGAACGCGGGCCTGGTGCTGATGATCTTTACCAGCTTGCTGCCGATTGGCATCATCCAATTCCATGCCAGCGTGACGGAAGGCCTGTGGTATGCGCGTAGCGAGGAGTTCATGCAGCAGCCGCTGTTGCAGAACCTGCGCTGGATACGCACCTTCGGCGACGTGGTCTTCATCGTCGGCGCCGTCGCCATGGCGTTGCAGGTGGTGCTGGGGTTGTTGTGCAAGGCGCCGAAGGCAGCTGTACTGCAGCCTTCGGCAGTGTAGCCATGTTAGCGGCGGCGGACGCAATCGATATACGCATCCGTATCGGGCGGCAAGCCCGAGCGCTGCGAAGCCCAGATCATCTGGCCCAGGCATTCCATCACTTCGTGCTGGGCTGCATGGGCCGAATCGAGGCGTTGCGTCAGTTGCTGCACGGCCGGGCGGATGCCGCGCGGCTGGTCCACCTGCACCTGCTCTGTGATCGACAGATGCATGGACAGGTGCAGGAAGGGATTGGCTTGTCCGCCTTCGACGGAATAGTCGCGCGCCAGTGCCGCTTCGACATCGGAGAGCTCGTTTTCATACTCGGGGTGTTCGAGAATCCAGTCGAGCGCGATGGCTTCCATCGGCGTGAGGATGTCATGGGCGCGGTGCTTGCGCAAAGTGTCGCAAAAGAAGCGGCGCACATCGTCGGAAGAGGGGTTGAACATGGCTGAAGAACTATGGCTAAAGGGCAGCCGGCATTGTACCGCGTACATACGCAAAGGGCATCGAGGATGCCCTTTTTGCCGTCTGGCGCCCGCTTTCATGACCTGATAGTCACCGTCATTTAATACCCTGCAGTAAGTATTATCCACTACCGCCGCAGCCTGGCGGTGCCAAATAACGGTGATAAAATCGCCGCTCTTGATATTTGCACTGGACATGACGGCGATTTTATTGCCGGTTTTTCAGCCGACAACGCAGTCCGCGCTGTCCATTGCCTGCACCTTTGCCACCAGATCTCGCTCCTGGCTTATCCCGGAGCGCGGCAGCATGCCTATCACCATCGACATTGACCTGTCCGGCCGTCTCGGCGCCGGAGTGCTGGCTGTCTTTCGTCAGATCAGCCGATAGCCGCGATGCTGCCGCCACGGTGGCGCGCAAGAATCATCCTTCAGTATTCATAAACGGAGTTACATATGCGTAAATCGCTATTACTTTTGATGTCGTGCCTGATCCTGGCGGCATGTGACAAGACCCCTCCGGCCTCGTCCGAAAAACCGGTCGACGTGCTGCTGATCGGCGCCGGCACCATGAGCGCCACCCTGGGCAGCATGCTCAAGGAACTCGATCCCTCGCTGACGATGGAAATGGTTGAGCGCCTCGATGCCGTGGCCGCCGAAAGCTCGGACGCGATGAACAACGCGGGCACGGGCCATTCGGCATTTGCCGAACTGAACTACACGCCGGAAGCGGCCGACGGCAGCATCGAGACCAAGAAAGCCGTCGACATCAACGAGCAATTCGAAATTTCCAAGCAGTTCTGGGCTTATCAGGTAGCCAACAAGCACTTGGGCGCACCGCAAACCTTCATCAACAATGTGCCGCACATGGCCTTTGTCTGGGGCGACGCCAATATTGCTTTCTTGCACAAGCGCTATGAGGCGCTGCAAAAGCAAAACTTGTTCAAGGGCATGCTGTACTCGGAAGACCAGGCGCAGATCGCGCAATGGGCGCCGCTGGTCATGCAAGGCCGCGACAAGGGGCAGAAAGTGGCCGCGACGCGCATGGAAATCGGTACCGACGTCAATTTCGGCAACCTCACGCGCGGCCTGGTAAGCTACCTGACGGACAGCCATGGCATGGTCCTGCACCTGCGCCACCAGGTGGAAGACATCCAGCGCGGCGCCGATGGCGTGTGGAATGTGACGGTGAAAGACTTGAACGCCGGCAAGGAAAAAACCGTGCGCGCCAAGTTCGTCTTCATCGGCGCCGGTGGCGGTTCGCTGCCGCTGCTGGAAAAATCGGGCATTCCTGAAGCCAAGGGCTACGGCGGCGTGCCGGTGGGCGGCCAATGGCTGGTCACCACCAATCCGCAACTGGTGGCGGCGCATGCGGCCAAGGTCTACGGCAAGGCATCCGTCGGTTCGCCGCCGATGTCCGTGCCGCATCTCGATACGCGCATCATCGATGGCAAGAAAGCCCTGCTGTTTGGCCCGTTTGCCACCTTCTCGACCAAGTTCTTGAAAAACGGTTCGTGGATCGACTTGCCTGCCTCGATCGGTACGGGCAATGTGAAACCGATGCTGCAAGCTGGCTACGACAATATTCCACTGACGAAATACCTGATTGAACAGGTCATGAACACGCCGGAAGACCGTTTGAAAACCCTGCGTGAATACTTGCCAAACGCCAAGATGGAAGACTGGACCCTGCAAAACGCTGGCCAGCGCGTGCAGATCGTCAAGGATGACCCTGTCAAAGGCGGCTTGCTGCAGTTCGGCACGGAAGTCGTCGGTGCCGCCGATGGCAGCATCGTTGCCTTGCTGGGCGCCTCGCCCGGTGCCTCGACCGCGCCGCCTATCATGATCAAGGTGCTGCAAACGGCCTTCAAGAGCCGCCTGGCGACACCGGAATGGCAAGCCAAGATGGTGGAAATGGTACCCTCGTATGGTCAAAAGCTGAACAGCGACCCAGCCCTGGCCAACAAGATCCGCCACTACAGCAGCAATATCCTGGGTTTGAAAGCGATCACCCTGGATGTACCGCCAGCACCAGCGCCTGCGGCCAAGTAAGTTGACTGGTCCGGCAGGGTGTTCCTGCCGGCATGAAAAAAGGGGCAGCCTGGTCAGGCTGCCCCTTTTGCGTGGGAAATTGCATTCATTGCGGCGGATTACCCCTTGCCCGGCAAGATCAGCTCCGGCGTACATCCTTCGGCGGCAATGCCGTCGCAAGGCCGGGCCAGTGCCGCGCCATCCTGCGCGCGTGGCGCGTGGGGTTGGCGCAGGTAGCGCGAGGTATGGCGGTGCGCTTGCTGTGCATTGCCATGCACGGGCCAGGTCAGGAAGCGGGACAGCTCCTGCAAGGCGCGCTGGTACACATCGCGTTTAAATTCAATCACGACATCGAGCGGGACCCAATATTCATGCCAGCGCCAGGCGTCGAACTCGGGATGGTCGGTCAGGCGCAGATTGACGTCGTTATCGCGCGCGCACATTCTCAGCAGAAACCAAATCTGCTTCTGGCCACGGTAATGGCCGCGAATCTCGCGCTTGATGAAGTGGTCTGGCACTTCATAGCGCAGCCAGTCGCGGGTGCGGCCGACAATTTTGACGTGTTCCTGTCTGAGTCCGATTTCCTCTTCAAGTTCGCGAAACATGGCTTGTTCCGGTGTTTCGCCATATTTGATACCGCCTTGCGGAAACTGCCATGAGTGCTCGCGCACCCGCTTGCCCCACCACACCTCGTTCTGGGCGTTTAGCAGGATGATGCCGACGTTGGGCCGAAACCCTTCACGGTCGAGCATAATGCACCTCAAACTTTCTGCGACAGTGCGTCCTTTTTTACATAATTACCCACAACTTCGCAAGCCGGTGACCTTTTCGGGGTGCGAAAAGCGCCGGAATCGCACCAATTGAGCGCATTTGTGTAAAGTATGGACGCATCAGCCAGCTAATCCTTTAAAATTAGGTTGATTATAACCCTCTCTTTTTAAAAAGAATTCACCGTTATGCGCGCCTCCCGTTTTTTTATTTCCACACTTAAAGATGCACCTTCTGACGCGGAAATCGTCAGCCACCAATTGATGATGCGTGCAGGCATGATCAAACGCCTCGGTTCCGGCATTTATACCTACATGCCGATGGGCTTGCGCGTGATCCGCAAGGTGGAAGCCATCATCCGTGACGAGATGAACAAAGCCGCCGGCATCGAACTGCTGATGCCGCTCGTGCAGCCAGCCGAACTGTGGCAGGAGACGGGCCGCTGGACCAAGATGGGTGACGAACTGATGCGCGTGAAAGACCGCCACGGCCGCGAATACGCGATCCAGCCGACATCGGAAGAAGTCATCACCGACGTCGTGCGCACGGAAATCAAGTCCTACCGCCAGTTGCCGCTGAACTTTTATCATATCCAGACCAAGTTCCGCGACGAGCGCCGTCCCCGCTTCGGCCTGATGCGCGGCCGCGAATTCACCATGAAGGACGCCTATTCCTTCGACCGCGACCTGGCCGGCATGCAAGCGTCGTACAAGGTCATGTTTGACGCCTACACGCGCATCTTCACGCGTTTTGGCCTGCAATTCCGCGCCGTGGCCGCCGACAACGGCGCCATCGGCGGTTCCGGTTCGCATGAATTCCACGTCATCGCCCACACGGGTGAAGACGCGCTCGTGTATTGCCCGACGTCCGACTACGCCGCCAACATGGAAGCGGCCGAAGCGCTGCCGCCAGCGGGCGAGCGTCCTGCCGCCGCCCAGGCACTGACCAAAACGGCCACGCCGGACACCGTCAAGTGCGAAACCGTGGCTGCCCTGTTAGGTATTGATTTGTCGCAGACCGTGAAAACCATCGCCCTGACGGTGGAAACCACGGGCAAGGACGAGAAAGTCACGAAACAGCATTTCATGCTGCTGCTGCGCGGCGACCATGAATTGAACGACATCAAGGTAGGCAAGGTTGCCGGCCTGGCCGGTCACCGTTTCTCGACCGAAGCGGAAATCCTGGAAATCTACGGCACGATTCCCGGCTACCTGGGCCCGATCGGCACCAAAGCGCCCGTCACCGTGGTGGCGGACCGCACGGTCGCTTATATGAGCGACTTCGTTTGCGGCGCGAATGAGGCCGGTTTCCACTACAAGGGCGCCAACTGGGGCCGCGACGTGGCCGAGGCAGCCATCGTGGCCGACTTGCGCAATGTCGTCGCCGGCGACGCTTCGCCGGACGGCCAAGGCCTGCTGGCCATCGAGCGCGGCATCGAAGTGGGCCACGTGTTCCAGCTGGGCACGGCGTACTCGGAAAGCATGAAAGCCACCTTCCTCGACGAAAACGGCAAGCCTGCGCCGCTGCAGATGGGTTGCTACGGCATCGGCGTGACGCGCATCCTGGGCGCCGCCATCGAACAGAACTTCGATGACAAGGGCATCATCTGGCCAGCGTCGATTGCGCCATTCGAGGTCGTGCTGTGCCCGATGGGCATGGACCGCAGCGAACTGGTCAAGGAAGAGACGGAGAAGCTGTACGCGGCCCTGCAAGGCGCTGGCGTGGATGTCATCGTCGATGACCGCGGCCTGCGTCCTGGCGCCATGTTTGCCGACTGGGAACTGATCGGCGTGCCGCACCGCATCGTCATCGGCGAGCGCGGCTTGAAAGAAGGCAAGCTGGAATACCAGGGCCGCCGCGACGTGGAAGCCACCGGCGTGGCGCCGGACGAGATCGTCGCCTTCATCCAGGGCAAAATGGCGCAGTGAAGCGCATATCGGTAAGTAAAACGGCTGGCGCGCTCGCGCTGGCCGCCTGCCTTGCCAGCGCTTTCCCGGCGCAGGCCGGTAACCAGAAAGAGGAGGCGCTGGCCGACTCCGTGCGCCTGGCCCTGTCGCACGCGATCCGCGACGAACGCCCGCCGCAGCCCAAATTTGCCACGTCCGCCGACTTGCAGCGCTACCAGCAATGGCTGGCGCAGATGTCCACGCGCCTGCAGCGCAAGCTGCCGGACGCGCAGTTGCGCACGGAATTCCTGGAAACGGTATGGTACGAAGCGCGTCGCGCGGGGCTGGAGCCGGCCCTGGTCTTGGGCTTGATCCAGGTGGAGTCGGCCTACCGCAAATATGCCGTCTCGCTGGCCGGCGCACGCGGCTACATGCAGGTGATGCCGTTCTGGACGGGCGTCATCGGCGACAGCGACCGCAGCAAGCTGTTCCACATGCAGACAAATCTGCGCTATGGCTGCGCGATCTTGCGCATGTACCTGGATATGGAACGAGGCGATTTATACTTGGCGCTGGGGCGGTATAACGGCAGCCGGGGGCGGGCCGAGTATCCGAATGCAGTGCGCGCCGCGTGGCGCCAGTGGGAATTCAAACCGGCCGGGTGATGGGCAAGCAAAAAAATGCCCCGCTCGCAGTGATGCGGCGGGGCACGCACACGGCGCGGAACGCCCTGTGCGTATCTGATTATTTCAAATGATCGGAGATCAGTTTCGTCATTTCAAACATGGAGACTTGGGCTTTGCCGCCGAAAACAGCTTTCAGCTTGTCGTCCGCATTGATCATGCGGCGGTTGGCCGGATCTTGCAAATCGAGTTTTTTGATGTAATCCCATACCTTTTTGGTCACTTCCGTGCGCGGCAGTGGTGCTGCGCCAACAACGGCGGCCAGCTCTTTCGATGGCGTCATTGCTTTCATGAATGCTGCGTTTGGCTTGCGTGGTGTTGCCGGTGCTGCCGCTTTCTTCGCCGCTGCTGGTTTAGCTGCTGCTTTGGCTGCGGGTGCTGCTTTCTTGGCGGCTGCAGGCTTGGCTGCTGCTGCTGCTTTGGCTGGCGCTGCTACTGGGGTTTTTTTGGCTGTTGCCATCTTCGAGCCTCCTTAACAAACACATGGGAAATTGCGCAATTAATCGCACGGCTAATATTGGTGTGGATTTACCTTGTATGCAAGTGTTTTTCACGTTTTCAAGAGGAAAAAGCAGGGAAATGGCGATGCTGTCGCCCGGGCGCACCGCTTGGGGGCGCAGAACGGCGTTTTTGCCCGTGAAGGGCATGGTTGCTGGCTATGCGGGGAGGGGCGCTGCGGGGCAGGGAAGAAACGATACCGGACGCATGAAAATGCAATCCGGCATGATTTTATAACAGTGTTTTCAGCGTATTGCGCTTGGATACGCGGCGTAAAAAAGGCCTTCAAAATCACAGCGAGCGGGGATGATTTGTGGCCGAGAAGCGCAAGCGCACTCTAGTGCGCTGAGCATCGCCGGCCGCAAAGACCACCGCGCAGCGGATTTTGAAGCCTTTCCTCATCGCGGATTTTGAAGCCTTACCTCATCCCAGGCATCATGCCCTTCATGGAGCGCATCATCTTCATCATGCCGCCGCCCGACAATTTCTTCATCATCGTCTGCATTTGCTCGAATTGCGTCAGCATGCGGTTGACTTCCTGCACTTGCACGCCGGCGCCGGCGGCGATGCGGCGCTTGCGCGTGGCCTTGATCAGTTCAGGCTTGGCGCGCTCCTGCGGCGTCATCGAATCGATGATGCCGCACATGCGGCGCACCTGTTTATCGGCTTGATCCATGTTCTTTCCGCCTGCCGCCTGCTGGAACTGCGCCGGCAGCTTGTCCATCAGGTTGGCCATGCCGCCCATTTTCTTCATTTGGCCAAGCTGCGCCTTGAAGTCGTTCATGTCGAACTTGCCGCCGACCTTGATTTTTTGCGCCAGGTCGGCCGCTGCCTTGCTGTCGACGCCCTTGCGCGCCTCTTCCACCAGCGCGAGGATGTCGCCCATGCCCAGGATGCGGTTGGCCATGCGGGTCGGATCGAACGCTTCCAGGCCGTCGAGTTTTTCCGAGACACCGGCAAACTTGATCGGTTTACCCGTGATGTGGCGCACCGACAGGGCCGCACCACCGCGCGCGTCGCCATCGAGCTTGGTCAGCACGATACCGGTCAGCGGCAGCGCATCGTTGAAGGCTTTCGCCGTGTTGATGGCATCCTGGCCCAGCATGGCGTCGACGACAAACAGGGTTTCGATCGGTTTCACGGCGCTGTGGACGGCGGCGATTTCGCGCATCATCTCTTCGTCGATACCCAGGCGGCCCGCAGTATCGATGATCAATACGTCGTGGTAGTGTTTTTTCGCCCAATCCAGCGCGGCCAGGGCGATATCGACCGGCTTGTCTGTGCTGGAAGACGGGAAGAAGTCGGCGCCCACCTGGGCGGTGACCGATTGCAACTGCGCGATCGCGGCGGGACGGTAGACGTCGGCCGAGACGGTCAGCACTTTCTTCTTCTTTTCTTCCTTCAGGTATTTCGCCAGCTTGCCGACGGTGGTGGTCTTACCCACACCCTGCAGACCGGCCATCAGGATGATGGCGGGCGGCTGCTGGGCAAAGCTGATCTGCGACGCTTCCGGTCCCAGGTCGGCGCCCATCAGGGCAGCCAGCTCGCGCTGCACCACGCCGACCAGGGCCTGGCCTGGCGTGAGCGAGGAAATGACATCCTCGCCCATGGCTTTTTCTTTGACTTTGGCGATGAATTCGCGCACGGCGGGCAGGGCGACGTCGGCTTCGAGCAGCGCCAGGCGCACTTCGCGCAGCATGTCGGCGGTGTTCGCTTCGGTCAGGCGCGCCTCGCCGCGCATGGTCTTGACGACTTTGGCAAGCCGTTGGGTGAGATTATCTAGCATGATGAACCTGCAATGAAAGCTTGGGAGTGGGCGGCGCAAACCGGACGATGGGCGTCATTTTACCCCATCGCGGGTGGCAGGCGGTCCTGCGCTGCATCGCCTGGCGGTTGGCCCGCTTTTGAATTAGTTGGTATTTCTGTCAATGCCGCGATTGCATGAAAGGCATTGCGCAGTTAAAATGAGAATAATTCTTATTTACATTCTCAGGCGCCGCACGCCTGAGCGGAAAGGGATGCCATGTCGGCCGCCGATTTTGCACAGCAACAAGACCTGCACTCACTCTACAGCAGCCATCACGGCTGGCTGCAGGGATGGCTGCGGCATAAGCTGGGCAATGCGGGCGAAGCGGCGGACCTGGCGCAAGATACCTTTATCAGCGTGCTGACCAACGGCACGCCGCCGCAGATCCGCGAAGCGCGGCCTTTTCTCGCCACCATCGCGCGGCGCCTGGTGGCGCACCGCTACCGCCGGCAAGTGCTGGAAGACGCCTACCTGGAGGCGCTGGCTTGTCTGCCGCCCGAGGCGGCGCCCGCGCCGGAAGCACGTTTGCTGGCGCTGGAAGCCTTGCAGGAAATCGATGCGGCCCTCGACGGCTTGCCGACACCCGTGCGTACGGCGTTTTTGCTGGCGCAGCTGGAAGGCCTCAGCTATGCCGAGATCGCCGCGCGCCTGAACGTGTCGGCCAGCTCGGTCAAGCAATATTTGACGCGTGCCAACCGCCAGGTGTTTTTCTCCCTGTCGGCATGAACACGGTGGCAGAACCTACGGCTCCGGCAGCCATCGACGAGGAAGTGCAGCAGCAGGCGGCCGAGTGGCTGACCGTGCTGATGTCGGACGAGGCCAGCGAAGCGGAACACGCCGCCTGGCAGCACTGGCGCGCGCTGGACCCCGAGCATGAGCGGGCCTGGCAGCATATCGACGCGGTGTCGCAGCGGTTCAAGGGCTTGCACGGCGGTGCGGCCGCGCAGGCGCTGGCTGGCACGCAGCAGCAAGCCGTCAATGGCAAGCGGCGCCAGCTGCTGGCGTGGCTGGGCGTGGCGGTTGGCGGCGGCTTGCTGGCCGCGCAGACGGGCGCCTGGGATGGTGTGCGCGCCCTGCGCGCCGACTACCGCACGGCCACGGGCGAACGGCGCGAGGTGGTGCTGGACGATGGCAGTGTGCTCCGCCTGAATACGGCATCGGCCGCAAACGTGCGTTTCGATGGCAGCCGTCGCCTGATTGAGTTGCTGGCTGGCGAAATCCTTGTCACCAGCGGCCGCGGCATCGGCAGCGACGCGCCGCTGGTGGTGGCCACGCGCGAAGGCCGGGTGCGCGCGCTGGGCACGCGCTTTGCCGTGCGCCAGCAGGATGGCTACAGCACCGTGGAGGTGTTTGAAAGCGTCGTTGAAATCCGTCCGCGCGACGGTGCTGGCGCGCCTTTGCTGCTGACGGCCGGCCGCGGCGCGGCATTTTCCCGTCATGCGCCGGACGCGCCGCACGCCATCGATGCGTATGCGGACGCCTGGTCGCGCGGGCAACTGATCGTCGACGACGTGACCCTGGGCGATTTCCTGGCCGACCTGGCCCGTTACCGCCCCGGCGTGATCGACTGCGCGCCGGCAGTGGCCCAACTGCGCCTGTCGGGCGTGTTCCCGCTGGCCGATACCCAGCGCATCCTGAACATGCTGCCCAACTCGCTGCCGGTGCAGGTGCGCAGCCGCACGCGTTACTGGGTGACGGTGGAACCGGCCACGTAGCCCGCCTCGATAAAAATATTTTTCAATCGGACTGCCCGTTTTCGATTCTCGCGGCACCTGTAGTTGAGAGACATAATTTCAAGTACCCATTCAAGGCGCCACGTTGCGCGGTTTCATGCCGCTGCGTGCCGCCGCCATAATTAACTTTGATGGAAGGACGCAGTGTGATGCATCTGATGTATATGGTCTGCCACCCGGCGCAACAGCAGTTGTCTGGGGTGCCGCAACGATGAAATCGGCCAACATGATGTTGTTCTCGCGCGTGCTCGCCGCCGTCTTTGGCGGCTATGCGCTGACGTCCGGCGTGGCCGTGCTGCTGTCGGCCGTGCTGCCGCTGTCGCGCGCCGAAGCCGTGCTGACGGCCACCCTGAGCGCCTTCGTCGTCTACACCTGCGCCGTGATCTGGGTCTTTGCCGTGCAAGACCTGCGCCGCGCCTGGCTCGGCATGCTGCTGCCGGCCATCGTCTGCGGCGGCATCGGCATGCTGCTGTCGCGGGGTGCCGCATGAACGCCGTCAAGGTAGATAAAGTGGTCAAGACGCCACAGCAGGGCGGCTTGCGCCAGGTCATGGCCTGGCTGCATACATGGAGCGGCCTGTGGATTTCCTGGCTGCTGTTCGCCATTTTCCTGACCGGTACCCTGGCCGTCTTCGACGACCCGATCGGCCACTGGATGACGCCCGAACACGCCCTGGAAGAGGCGGCGCACGCGAACGATCCGCCGCTGCCGAAGGTCACGGACCGCGCGCACCGCCTGGAACTGGCGCTCGATTTCATGGCGAAGGAGCACCCGAAGGCGGACATGTGGGAAATCTGGCCCGTGCAGCGTCCCGGCCACGGCCTGTCCGCTTACTGGTTCCAGCCCAGCGGCGGCTATGGCTCGGCGGACCTCGACCCGCTGACGGGAGCCATCGTCAAACATGCGCGTGAGGTAACGGAACGCGAAACCATCGGCGGTCACCATTTCGTCGATTTCCACTACGAGCTGCACGCGGGACGCATCGGCGTGTGGATCGTCGCCATCACCACCATGATCATGCTGGTGGCGCTGGTGAGCGGCGTCATCACGCACAAGCGCATCTTCAAGGATTTCTTTACCTTCCGCCCGGCCAAGGGCCAGCGTTCGTGGCTCGACGCGCACAACGCGGTGGCCGTGCTGACGTTACCGTTCCAGTTCATGATCGCCTACACGGGCCTGGCATTTTTCAGCGATGACTATGTGCCGGCCCCCGTGGTGGCGCAGTACGGCATGGACAATTCCAAGAAGGCCTTTTTGGCCGATTGGAACGATGCGGGCAAGCCTGCGCGTGTGGGACAGCCGCTGGCCATTCCCGCGCTGGAATCGTTCGCGCTGCGCGCCGAGCAGGCCATCGGCCAGGAAATCCGCGCCGTGGTGCTGGACAATCCGAACGACGCCTCCATGCGCGTGTGCATGTATGGCTGGAATGAAGACGCGGATTTGCTGGAACGGATCAGCGCCAATTCGGGCAGGGCCTGCTATGCGCTGGCCACGGGCGAGCAGGTCGCCGTGCGCCGGCCGGGCGAGTCGGATACGGGCGGCGCCGGCTTGACGCGCTCCGTCATGTCGAACCTGCACATGGTGGGTTTCGGCGGCACGCCGATGCGCTGGCTGTACTTCTTCTGCGGCTTGGCCGGCACGGCCATGATGGGCACGGGCGCCATCCTGTTCCTGGTCAAGCGGCGCCAGAAGTCCGGCGGCGAGTTCGGCGCCTACACGCGGCGCGTGTACCGCGTCATCGAATGCCTGAACGTGGCGGCGATTGCCGGCCTGGCCATCGCCTGCGTGGGCTTCCTGTGGGCTAACCGTTTGATCCCTGTCGGCCTCGAGCACCGCGCCGGCTGGGAAGTGCGCGCCTTCTTCGGCGTCTGGTTCCTGATGCTGGTGCATGCCTGTCTGCGCGGGGAAAAGAGGGCGTGGATCGAGCAATTGTGCCTGCTGGCCGCCCTGTGCCTGCTGCTGCCGGTCCTGAATGTCCTGAGCACCGGCGACAATCTGGTGGCGCAGGTCGCGCGCGGCGACTGGGAAAGCGCCGGCGTGGAACTGGGCAGCATGGCCTTCGGCCTGCTGGCCGCCTGGGGCGCGTGGAAAGTCCACAAGCGCAAGGAAAAACCGGCCAGGAAGGCTGCGGCCAAGGAAAGCGCTGCGCCCACGACCAGCCTGCAAGTCACTACGGAAGGACAGTCATGATCAATACCATCCTCTGTGCGCTGGGCCTGTCGTACGCGGGCATGGCGAGCCTCTCGCTGGCGATGGACCGCCATCATGGCCAAGTCTGGGGCAGGGACGCGGCGCCGAACGTGCGGCGCGCGCTGCAACTGGCCGGAGCCATCCTGCTGGCGCTGGCCATCTGGCCTTGCGTGGCCGGCTGGAGCGCTACCGTCGGCGTGGTCGCCTGGCTGGGATTCATCGGGGCGGGAGCGTTGCTGGTGGCCCTGCTGCTGCCGTATGCACCCCGATTGTTGTTGCGTAGTTCCCTGCTGGCAGCCGTCGCCGCGCTGGCAGGTCTTGTGACGTTCTTGCGGTGATGTTCACCGCCATTTTCAAGGATAGACCGATGTATTTTTCACGCCTGGCGACACCGTTTGACGTTTGTAATTTCGTTTTGACTTCATCCAAGGCGGCTTCCTGATGGCGGCCCGCCTGCCTTCCCGCCGCACCCGCATCCTGGGCGGCGCGGTCTTGCTTGCGCTGTTTGGCGCCGGTGCCCTGTGGGCCACGCGCGGCCCGACCACCGTGTTCGACACGGCCCCCGTCAAGCGCGGCAATATCGAAGCCAGCGTCACGGCCATCGGCACCCTGCAGCCGCAAACCTATGTCGACGTGGGGGCGCAGGTGTCGGGCCAGATCACGCGCCTGCACGTGCAGCCCGGCAGCGCCGTGGAAAAAGGCCAGTTGCTGGCCGAGATCGACCCCAGCGTGCAGCAAGCCACGGTCGATGCGGGCCGCGCCGCGCTGGCGGGCTTGCGCGCGCAACTGGCCGACCAGCAGGCGCAGCACCGCCTGGCGGGCCAGCAGCACGTGCGCCAGAAGCAGATGGCCAAGTTCGACTCGACGCCGCTGGCCGACCTGGAGACGGCCGAAGCCACGCTGGCCTCGGCTAGCGCCAAGATCGACCATCTGAAGGCGCAGATCGACCAGACCCAGGCCAGCCTGAAGGCGGACGAAGCGCGCCTGGGCTATACGCGCATCTACGCGCCGATGGCCGGCAAGGTCGTGGGCCTGGACGCGAAAGAAGGGCAAACCCTGAACGCCACGTACCAGACGCCGAACATCCTGCGCATCGCCGATCTGTCGGCCATGACGGTGTGGACGGAAGTGTCGGAAGCGGACGTGCGCCGCGTGCGCCCGGACATGCCCGTGTATTTCACTACCCTGGGCGGCGACCAGCGGCGCTGGAGCGGCAAGGTGCGGCAAGTGCTGCCGGCGCCGCCGGTACCCGGTGGTTCTGCCGCCGGCACGGCTCTGGCGCCGTCGACCAGTAAGGTGATTCTGTATACCGTGCTGTTCGACGTGGATAACGCCGATGGCGAATTGATGCCGCAGATGACGGCGCAGGTGGTGTTTGTCACGGCCGCGGCAAACAATGTGCTGGCCGTGCCCTTGCCGGCGCTGAAACCATCGACTGAGGAAGGCGCCAAGCCGGGGCAGTTTACGGCCCGCGTGATGGATGCGGACGGCAAGGTCGATACGCGCGCCGTCACCGTGGGCGTGCGCAACCGTCTCAGCGCGGAAGTGCTGCAAGGCTTGCGCGAAGGTGAATTGCTGGTCACGGGTGAGCAGCCGGCCGGCAGCGGCGCCAGCAGGTTCCAGTTATGAGTGCCATGAGCGAGGCCGCGTCACTGGAGCAATCAGGACGGCCGGACCAGCCGCCGCCCCTGACGCCTTTGATTTCCCTGCAGGGCATCCGCAAGCGCTACGGCGGCCATGACGGCGCGCCGGCCGTGGAAGTGCTGCGCGGCCTGACCTTGTCGATCGGCGCCGGCGAATTCGTCGCTATCGTGGGGGCATCCGGTTCCGGCAAATCGACCCTGATGCATTTGCTTGGGTGTCTTGATCGGCCCAGCGACGGCACGTACCGCTTCGCCGGCCAGGACGTGGCCAGCCTGAATCCCGATGAACTGGCGTGGCTGCGGCGTGTAGCGTTCGGCTTCGTCTTCCAGGGTTATCACCTGATCGCCACCGAATCGGCGCGCGAAAATGTGGAAGTGCCGGCGCTGTACGCGGGCATGCCGGCTGCGGCCCGCCACGCCCGCTCCGAAGCGCTGCTCAAGCGCCTGGGCTTGGGCGACCGGCTCGATCACCGGCCGAATCAATTGTCCGGCGGGCAGCAGCAGCGGGTGTCGATCGCGCGCGCGCTGATGAATGGCGGGCGCATCATCCTCGCCGATGAACCGACGGGGGCGCTCGACAGCAGCAGCGGCGCCGAAGTCATGGCCCTCCTGGGCGAACTGGCCGACGCGGGCCACACCATCATCCTCATTACGCATGACCGCAAGGTGGCGACCCAGGCGCGCCGCGTGATCGAGATCCGCGACGGCGAAATCATCGAAGACTCGGGCGCCGTCGCCATTCCCGCCACGTCGACGGCCCTGCCGCCGCTGGACATGTCGCGCGCCGCCCACGATCCGGGCGCGTCGCTGGGCACGGAATTGCTCGACGCGGCGCGCGCCGCCTGGCGCGTGCTGTGGATCAACCGCTTCCGCACGGGATTGACCCTGCTCGGCATCATCATCGGCGTCGCTTCCGTGATCGTCATGTTGGCCATCGGCCTGGGCACGCGCCAGCAAGTGATGGCGCAGCTGGGCGCGTTCGGCTCGAACCTCTTGTATATGTCGTCGATCGGTGAAAGCTCGCGCATTCCCGGGCGCAGCATTACCTTGGCCGATCTGGAAGCGCTGGAGGAAGTGCCTGGCATTTCCCACGTGCTGCCGAATGTCACGGGCAACAAGGTGATACGCCACGGCAACCTCGACGTGCAGACGTATGTGCGCGGCACGGGACCGGCCCTGCCGCAGATCCAGACCTGGCCGGTGGCCAAGGGTGGCTTCTTTACCAAGGAGGATGAGCGCGAGATGGCCACCGTGGCCGTGCTGGGCGCGCACCTGGCGCAAAAGCTGATGCCCGATGTGGCCAACCCCGTGGGGCAGAGCATCCTGATCGGCAATGTGCCGTTCCAGGTGATCGGCGTGATGAGCGCGAAGGGCGCGCTGACGGGCGAGAAGGATGAAGACGACGTGCTGCTGCTGCCGTTTTCCACGGCCGGCATCCGTGTCTTCGGCCAGCGCGAACCGACGTACACGGTGCTGGCGGTGACCGACGTCAAGCGCGTGACGGAGGTGGAGGCGGCGGTCGACGCCACCATGTTCGAGCGCCACCGCATCCGCGACTATGGCATCAGCAATGCGGCCGCGTCGATCGCCGCCGAAGCCAAGACGCAGGACAACATGACGATGATGCTCAGCCTGATCGCCGCAGTCTCCCTGGTGGTGGGCGGCATCGGCGTCATGAATGTGATGCTGATGACGGTGCGCGAGCGCACGCGCGAAATCGGCATCCGCATGGCGACGGGCGCGCGCCGGCGCGACATCCTGCGCCAGTTCCTTACCGAAGCCGTGCTGGTGTCGGTGGTGGGCGGCGTGGCCGGCATCGTGGTCGGCGTGACGGTGGCCGGCTTGCTGCTGGTATGGGACGTACCGGTGATCTTTTCGCTGAGCGCCATCGGTGGCGCGTTTGCCTGCGCCGTGGTGACGGGGCTGGTGTTTGGCTTCATGCCGGCGCGCAAGGCGTCAGGACTCGATCCGGTGGTGGCACTGGCGGGCCAGTAAGCCGGCTGTTGTAACAATGCCGGCAGCGTGGCTGCCGGCAAAAAAATGTTGCCCTGGCTCTAACACACGGTACTATCTCCCCATAATAAAAAAAAGCTGTGTTTTATGCCCTTGCGGGCACACACCAACCACCACAGGAGAACCCGATGCAGACAAAATCAACCTTGAAAACCGGTATCGCCGCCGCCCTCATGCTGGCCTTCAGCGTGGGTGCCGTCCAGGCGCAGGCGCAGGAAGTCGTGCGCTTGGGCAATTTGAAATTCGCCCATTACGGCGCCGTGTCGTACATCAAGGAAATCGCGCCCAAGTGCGGCATCAAGGTCGAAGAGCATATCTTTGCCAAGGGCCTTGATGTCATGCAGGCCATTATCGCGGGCGAGCTTGACGTGGGTGCGACGGCATCCGAAGCGGCCATTTCCGGCCGCGCCGGCGGTGCGCCCATCTATGTGGTGGCCGGCTTTGCCAAGGGCGGTGCGCGCCTGGTGGGCGGCATGGGGCAAAAGATCGCCAGCGTCAAGGATTTGAAGGGCAAGCGCGTGGGTGTGACGCGCGGCGGTATCCAAGAAGTGCTGCTGCTGGCCGAGCTGTCGCAAGCGGGCCTGACATATTCCGAAACCAAGGGCAAGGACGTGCAACTGGTGTTCCTGGCCTACGCCGACTTGAACCAGGCGCTGATGGGCAAGAATATCGACGCCATGATGCAGTCGGAGCCGCAATCGTCGCAGGCGATCAACAAGGGATTCGGCACCGAAGTCATCAAACCTTACGACACGCCGATCGGCGAACCCGTGCGCACCATGGTGATGACGGAAAAGTTTTACAAGGATCGTCGCCCCGTGGCGGAAAAATTCATGCGCTGCTTTGTCGAAGCCACCAAGACCTTTATCGACAACAAGGCGACGGCGGAAAAGTATGTGCGGGAAGTCGTGTTCCGCGGCCAGATCACGAAGGATGATTTCGACGACGCGATCAGCAATTCGCCGTATTCCTATGATATTTCGCCCGAACATATTCAGGTGACCACCGATGTGATGGTGAAAACGGGCGTGGGCCGCATGAGCAAGCCGCCCGTGGCCAAGGACTGGGTCAAGACGGACTTGCTGGAGCAGGCGAAAAAGAGCCTGAACGTGAAATAAACCAGAAATTCGCAGTGCCCGATGGTTCGCTTAAGCGGGCCATCATTTTTTTGCGGCATACTAATATATAGGCAGGTGGCACGCGGCGGCGCGAAAGATTACCGAAATCTTGAGGCTGCGCCACCCCGTTGCGCCTCAGGCGCGATATCATGGCAGGCTTGCAGCATTGGTTGGCGGCGGAATGCCTGTCACCCGGGCTGTCGCTTGAATCGCGCTTGTCGGCTATGGTGTAAACTTAAACTATGCAGATCTATTTCTTTTTTTTCGCCGCTTTGTTGTACGTGGCGTGCGCGGTGCTTCCCTCGTCCCGTGCCCGGCTCATTGCCGGCCTGACCGGTGTCGGCTGGCTGGCGCATGCCGCCACCCTGTGGTTCGACCTGATGGCGCCTGGCACTTTGCGTTTCGGTTTTTCCGCCATGCTGTCGGCCGCGCTGTGGGTCTCGGTGGGCGCCTACTGGATCGAGAACCGCAATTTCAGCCTGGACGGATTGCGCCGCATGGTCATGCCCAGCGCCGTCATCGCCATCGGCCTGGCCTGGGCCTTTCCTGGCAGCCAGGTCAGCATGGAGGGCAAGTCCGCCGTCTTCGGCTGGCATATTGCCGTGGCGGTGCTGGCCTACAGCACCTTGACGATTGCTGCCTTTCACGCCGTGCTCATGGCGCTGCAGGAATCGCGCCTGCATACGCGCAGCGAAAGCCGTGGCTTCATCGGCAGCGCGCTGGACCAGTTGCCAGCGCTGCTGACGATGGAAAAGTTGCTGTTCCGCATGATCGGTCTGGGTTTTATCCTGCTCAGCTTGACCGTGCTGTCGGGCATCGTCTTTTCCGAGCAATTATTTGGCAAGGCGCTCAACTGGGATCACAAATCCGTGTTCACCATGCTGTCGTGGCTATTGTTTGCCGCCCTGCTGGCAGGGCGCCGCTATCGCGGCTGGCGCGGCAAGACGGCCTTGAGCTTCACCCTGGCCGGTTTCGCCACCTTGCTGCTGGCCTATGTCGGCAGCCGTTTTGTACTGGAAGTGGTTTTACACCGAGGATACGCATGACACGTGTTTTATTCTGGCTGGCGCTGGTGTTCCTGGTGCTGTTTGCTATTCGCAGCAAGATCCGGGGCATGCAGCAGCGCGCTCGCGCGCAGCAACAGCGGTCGCAGCCGTTTGCGCCGCCGGGCCGGCCGCAGGAATTGCCGGATGCCGAGCTGATGCTGTGTTGCGCCCATTGCGGCGTGTACTATCCGGTCTCCGAAAATGTGCAGGCCAAGGGGCACGATTACTGCAGCCACGCGCACGCCACGCTGTAAGGGGAAGCGCGCGCCGCGTTGCTCATCCGTATCGTAACGTCCTCCGGCAGCAGTCCGGCGTAGCATCTGCAGCAAGCGGTTTGCCACCGCCCTCGCAGAAAGGCGCGCTCCCCTATGCCCAGTCCCAACCCGCAGACCGCGACCGCCGCCGGCAACACGGCGGCCAGCGGCCTGCCGTCGGCGCCGCAACTAGGTGGCAATTCGCTGCCCATGCAGGCACTGCGCGCGCAGATCGGCCGCATCGCCCGCTGCGGCGCGCCGGTGGCCATCCGCGGCGAATCAGGCACGGGCAAGGAATTGGCGGCACGCGCCATCCACGCGCAGGGGGCGCGCGCCAGCGCCCCGTTTATCGCCGTCAACTGCGGTGCCATTCCCGAAGCGCTGATGGAAGCCGAATTCTTCGGCTGCCGGCCGGGCGCCTATACGGGCGCGCTGCACGAACGTCAGGGATTCTTCCAGGCAGCCCATGGCGGCAGTTTGTTGCTTGATGAAGTCGATGATCTGCCGCTGGCCATGCAGGTGAAGCTGTTGCGCGTGCTGCAGGAGCGCCGCGTGCGCAAGCTGGGCGGCAGTAGCGACGAAGCCGTGGACGTGCGCATCCTGTGCGCCAGCCAACATGGCCTGGCGCGCGGCGTGGCCGCCGGCACGTTTCGCCAGGACCTGTTTTTCCGGCTCAATGTCATCGAGTTGGCGCTGCCGCCGCTGCGCGAGCGGCGCGGCGATCTGCAGGTATTATGTGAGGCAATCCTGGCGCGTCTGGCACCGGGCCAGGCCATGAGCCTGGCGCCGCCGGTGCTGGCGGCCCTGGCCGCGTATGCGTTTCCCGGCAATGTGCGCGAACTGGAAAATATGCTGGAACGGGCGCTGGCTTTTGCAGATGGCGGCGTGATCGCGCTCGACGGGCTGGGGCTGCAGTCGGCGGCGGGCATCACCCCGTTGCAGGCGGGGCCGGCCTTGCCGGAACGGCAACTGTGCCTGCCGGGCATGGCCGTGTGCGGCGTGCCGCTGGATGTGTATTTGCGCCAGGTCGAGCGCGACATGATCATGCAGGCGCTGGTGCAGGCGTGCTATCACCGCGGACGGGCGGCGCGCCAGCTGGGGCTGAGCGTGCGCCAGTTGCGTTACCGCATGCAGAAATTGACGATACAGGAAGCGCTACCTTGATGACAGCATGGACGATAGATGAAGACGGCTGGTGTGACGGCGCGCTGCGCTATGACTCGCCGTACCAGGATGCGCGCCCGGACGGTGCGCAAGTCGACTTGCTGGTGATCCATAACATCAGCTTGCCGGGCGGCCACTTTGGCGGACCACATGTGTCGGACTTGTTTACCGGTCGGGTAGATTATAATGCCGATCCTTCTTTCGCCGACCTGCGTGGCTTGCAGGTGTCGGCGCACTTTTTTGTGCGGCGCGATGGTGCGCTGTTGCAATATGTTTCTGCTGATCAACGTGCCTGGCATGCTGGCGCGTCCACCTTCAAAGGACGCCCGCAGTGCAATAGCTATTCCATCGGTATCGAAATGGAAGGCGCGGACTTTGTCCCCTTCCAGCCGCAGCAATATCGCGTGCTGGCGGCGCTGACGGCGACGCTGGTGGCGCGCTATGGCTTGTCCCAGGTGCGCGGCCACGAGCATATTGCACCGGGGAGGAAAACGGATCCGGGACCGTTTTTTGACTGGCATTTTTATCAAGAATGCTGGTTGGAAACTGTGCGCGGGCAGCCTGCGTTAGCGCTTACTACGCGGGGATTGGGCTTTCCATCCAAGCCCTGAAAAGTCAACCGAAATCGTATATGAAAATACAAAAAATTACGCTGGCGGATGCCGGAAAACTATTGCATCGCCTTTCGATGGGCACTACAATTAGTGCATAACTTGGATTTAAAGACTATATGTAGTGCCATCACAGACGTTTTCAGAATTATTACCAAAGCTACCCTGCTTGTTGATATGGCAACGGGAACTGGCGTTTCACCACCCTTGATCGTGTTTCGCGCCAGCCGGGCTGTACAGGTTGGCCGCATGATTTTTGGTTGTGCATTATTTACTATTTGGCAACAAACACCTGAAGAAACCCTGACCATCGGGCGTTCTATTCAACAACACACGCGGCAGCAAAACTGCAGGCTGACTTTAGCTGACAACGGGAGCTTCAATGCAATCACCACAAGATATTTCCATCCATCCAACGCCAGTATCGCCAGCGCCAGGCGCGGCCAATAGCGTGGCGAGCAAGGGCGCGGCATTGGGCGACTATCGCATCATCCGCCGCAACGGCGCGGTGGTGGCATTTGAGCCTTCGAAGATCGCCATCGCCATGACCAAGGCGTTTTTGGCCGTTAACGGCGGCCAGGGTGCCGCCTCGGCACGCATCCGCGACCTGGTGGAACAACTGACCGATGGCGTCGTCGCCGCGCTGGTACGCCGCCATCCGGGTGGCGGCACCTTCCATATCGAAGACGTGCAAGACCAGGTGGAACTGTCGCTGATGCGTTCGGGCGAGCACGACGTGGCGCGTGCCTACGTGCTGTACCGTGCCAAGCACATGGAAGAGCGTCGCCTGCAGAAGGAAGCGCTGGGCGCTTCCGCGCAAGTGACCGCACCCCAACTGAACGTGCTTGATAATGGCGTGCGCCGTCTGCTGGACATGCAGGAAGTGCGCGACCTGATCAACGCCGCCTGCGCCGGCCTGGAAAAGCATGTCGATGCCGACGCCATCCTGGCTGAAACGGTGAAGAACCTGTACGACGGCGTGCCCGTCGAAGAGCTGCACAAGTCGGCCATCCTGGCGGCGCGCGCGCTGATGGAAAAAGATCCGGCCTACAGCCAGGTCACGGCCCGCATCCTGCTACACACGGTGCGCAAGGAAGTGTTCGGCAAGGAAGTGCCGCAAGCGGCCGCTGCTGCCGAGTACCTGACGTATTTCCCGCAATATATCGCCAAGGGCATCGCCAACGAGCTGCTGAACCCGGTACTCGCCAGCTTCGACCTGGAACGCCTGGCCAAAGCCATCGTTGCCGACCGCGACTTGCAATTCGGCTACATCGGTCTGCAAACCCTGTATGACCGCTACTTCCTGCACATCCATGACGTCCGCATCGAAATGCCGCAAGCGTTCTACATGCGTGTGGCCATGGGCCTGTCGCTGAACGAAGCGGACCGCGAAGCGCGCACCATCGAGTTCTACAATCTGCTGTCCTCGTTCGACTTCATGAGCTCGACCCCTACCCTGTTCAACTCGGGCACCCTGCGCTCGCAGCTGTCGTCGTGCTACCTGAGCACCGTCTCGGACGACCTGGAAGGCATCTACGACGCCATCAAGGACAACGCGCTGCTGGCCAAGTACGCCGGCGGCCTGGGCAACGACTGGACGCCAGTGCGCGCCCTGGGCGCCCACATCAAGGGCACCAACGGCAAGTCG
The DNA here is from genome assembly GCF_051380935.1 of Janthinobacterium algoris. Lineage (NCBI taxonomy): Bacteria > Pseudomonadati > Pseudomonadota > Betaproteobacteria > Burkholderiales > Oxalobacteraceae > Janthinobacterium > Janthinobacterium algoris. Next base: position 28,697 of record NZ_JBNYXZ010000014.1, read on the forward strand.
CAAGGCGTGGTGCCGTTCCTGAAAGTGGTTAACGACACGGCCGTGGCAGTTAACCAGGGCGGCAAGCGCAAGGGCGCCGTCTGCGCCTACCTGGAAACCTGGCACATGGACATCGAGGAATTCCTCGACCTGCGCAAGAACACGGGCGACGACCGCCGCCGCACGCACGACATGAACACGGCGAACTGGATTCCCGACATGTTCATGAAGCGCGTCATGGAAAAAGGCGAGTGGACCCTGTTCTCGCCGAGCGAAACGCCAGACTTGCACGACTTGGTGGGCAAAGCCTTTGAAAAGGCTTACCTGGGCTACGAAGCCAAGGCAGCCGCCGGCGAAATCCGCTCGTTCAAGAAGGTCCAGGCGCTGGACCTGTGGCGCAAGATGCTGTCGATGCTGTTTGAAACGGGCCACCCATGGATCACGTTCAAGGATCCTTGCAACATCCGCAGCCCGCAGTCGCACGTCGGCGTCGTCCACAGCTCGAATCTGTGCACCGAAATCACGCTGAATACGGGGCCTGACGAAATCGCCGTCTGCAACCTCGGTTCCGTGAACATGCCGGCGCACATGAAGGAAGGCAAGCTCGATCACGTCAAGCTGGCCAAGACCATCCGCACCGCCATGCGCATGCTCGACAACGTCATCGACATCAATTACTACGCCGTCGAGAAGGCCCGCAATTCGAACATGCGCCATCGTCCGGTCGGCATGGGCGTCATGGGCTTCCAGGATTGCCTGCACATGATGCGCATCCCGTTCGCCTCGGACGCAGCGGTCAGCTTCGCCGACACCTCGATGGAAGCGGTCTGCTACTACGCCTACCTGGCGTCGACGGAACTGGCCGAAGAGCGCGGCCGCTATGAATCGTATGCCGGTTCGCTGTGGGACCGTGGCATCCTGCCGCAAGACTCGGTGAAACTGCTGGCGGAAGAGCGCGGCGGCTACCTGGAAGTCGATTCCTCGTCGGCCATGGACTGGACGCCGGTGCGCGAACGCATCGCCAAGTTCGGCATGCGCAACTCGAACTGCGTGGCGATCGCCCCGACGGCGACGATTTCGAACATCATCGGCGTGTCGGCCTGTATCGAGCCGACGTTCCAGAACCTGTACGTGAAATCGAACCTGTCGGGCGAATTCACCGAGATCAACGGCTATCTGGTGCGTGACCTGAAGGCACGCGACTTGTGGGATGAAGTCATGATCTCCGACCTGAAGTACTTCGACGGCTCCCTGGTGAAGATCGACCGCATCCCGCAAGACCTGCGCGACATCTACGCTACGGCCTTTGAAGTGTCGCCAAGCTGGCTGGTGGAAGCGGCTTCGCGTCGCCAGAAGTGGATCGATCAGGCCCAGTCGCTGAACATCTACATGGCGGGTGCTTCCGGCAAGAAGCTGGACGAGACCTACAAGCTGGCATGGCTGCGTGGTCTGAAAACCACCTACTACCTGCGTACCATCGCCGCTACCCACATGGAGAAATCGACCTCCAAGACGGGCGCCCTGAACGCCGTGGCAGTCGATGGCGGCATGTCGGCCAGCGCACAGAGCGCCCAGGCAGCGGTCATGGCGGCAGCCGCTGCCGCCGCGGTGGCACCCGTGGTGGCTGCGGCAGCAGACGACGCCGATGGTGAAGCCTGCTACCTGCGTCCGGGTGATGACGGTTTCGAAGAGTGCGAAGCCTGCCAGTAAAAACCTGCTGCGCAGCCCCCTCTCGGGTTCTGTGTTGCTCACCGTACTAAAGTACGGCTCCGCTACTCAACCCGATATCGGGCTTGCTCGCGACGGTTTTTAAAAAATTTAAAGTTGTCAGCCCAGCGCTGCTGGGCTGATTCAATGTTGTTAATGTCCGTATTGTCCGATTCAACGGGCCTGTTGCGGATCGCCGGCTTGCCGGCATGGAAAGGAAGAAGATTATGTCGTTGTCCTGGGATGATGAAAACACGTCGGCAGCAGTGCCGCGTCCGGCGCAGCAAGCGCCGTTGGGAAATGCCGAATTGAACGCGCCAGCGGGCGCCGAGCCGTCCGAAGCCAATGCCGAACAAGTGGCGCGCCGCGTGAATGCCGACGACAAGCGCATCATCAACGGCAAGACGGACGTCAACCAACTGGTGCCGTTCAAGTACAAATGGGCGTGGGACAAATACCTGGCCGGTTGCGCCAACCACTGGATGCCGCAGGAAGTGAACATGCAGCGCGATATCGAGCTGTGGAAAAACCCGAACGGCCTGACGGAAGACGAGCGCCGTCTGGTCAAGCGCAACCTGGGCTTCTTCGTGACGGCCGACTCGCTGGCAGCAAACAATATCGTGCTGGGCACTTATCGCCACATCACGGCGCCGGAATGCCGCCAGTACCTGCTGCGCCAGGCGTTCGAGGAAGCGATCCATACGCACGCCTACCAGTACATCGTCGAGTCGCTGGGCCTGGATGAAGGCGAGATTTTCAACGCCTACAACGAAGTCAAGTCGATCCGCGACAAGGATGAGTTCCTGATCCCGTTCATCGACATGCTGACCGATCCGACCTTCACCACGGGCACGACCGAAAACGACCAGAAGCTGCTGAAGTCCCTGATTGTGTTTGCCTGCCTGATGGAAGGCCTGTTCTTCTACGTCGGCTTCACGCAGATCCTGGCGCTGGGCCGCCAGAACAAGATGATGGGCGCGGCGGAACAGTACCAGTACATCCTGCGCGACGAATCGATGCACTGCAACTTCGGCATCGACTTGATCAACACGATCAAGATGGAAAATCCGCAGCTGTGGACGGCCGAATTCCGCGAAGAAATCAAAGTGCTGTTCCTGCGCGCCGTCGACCTGGAATACGCGTATGCGGAAGACACCATGCCGCGCGGCGTGCTGGGTCTGAATGCGCCGATGTTCAAGGGCTATTTGCGCTTCATCGCCAACCGCCGCGCGCAGCAGATCGGCATCGAGCCGCTGTTCGCGCAAGAGGAAAACCCATTCCCTTGGATGAGCGAAATGATCGATATGAAGAAGGAACGCAACTTCTTCGAGACGCGCGTGACCGAATACCAGACCGGTGGTGCGCTGAACTGGGAATAAGCATTTTCCCGCCAACGCCAAAAGCGCCGTCATCGTGACGGCGCTTTTTTTTTGGCGTGCATGGCGGTGAAAAATGCCGCTGCCGCTGGAGGTTAAAAGTGCCGCCAGCGGGACGGAAAAATGCGTGCTTCATTCAGCGATGCGAAGAGGCTTGCGCCAGGTTTTTTGGATGCCGCGAACGGCCGCATTGGCGGCCAAAAAAATCGTTTCCGGAGACGCTGGCGGCAGCATTTGCCACGCGATTGTGCGATAGCACGCGTAACGTGCAAAAAAGCGGTCGAAAACGTGTCGTGCCGGTTGCGCATTGACAAGGTTTTCGTGTACTTTATGAGATTGCAAATGCGAGCGTTAGAATGCGGGGTTTTTTAACCAGCGCGGTAGCGAAAAAACCTCGCAAAACAGGGATACAGATTTACACGGATATGCACAAAACCACACCGTTTTCGTCTGCCGCCGTGCCCGAATTTTTTCAGGCATGGCGGTTTTTTATTTGACGCATGGGTGTTGTCGCGAGCGCGATGCGAGGAGCGAAAAACGCACGGCATCGAAAACGAAGGACCGAATTCAGACTTTGCCACCAGCTGCGAGATAAAGCAGGGTGGCACCGACGATGGCTGAAGTGCTGCAAACGTGAGGAGTTGCAGCAGTTCAGCTGGTGCCGAATTCATTAGCGCAAACGACCGTTTGTGCCGATGAATAATTCGCCTGGCCTATCCCTGTGGTGGGTCGGACGGGTTTAAATCTTGTAGCTTAAATTTCTCATCTCAGATGAAGGAGAGACAAATGGCAACAGCCGCTAAGAAATCAGAAGTAAAGAAACCAGCCGCCAAGGCTGCTCCTGCCGCGAAGAAGCCGGCAGCCGCAGCCAAGACGGTTGCCGCTAAACCAGCTGCCAAAGCCGCAGCCAAACCAGCCGCCAAACCAGTCGCCAAAGCCGCAGCCAAGCCTGCAGCAAAAGTGGCTGCCAAGCCAGTAGCGAAAGCCGCAGCAAAACCAGCGGCCAAGCCAGCAGCCAAGCTAGCAGCGAAACCTGTCGCCAAGGCAGCAGCGAAGCCGGTGGCGAAAAAAGCCGTTGCCAAGCCTGCAGCAAAAGCCGTAGCGAAGCCTGCCGCCAAGGCAGCAGCCAAGCCTGCAGTGAAAAAAGCCGCAGCGAAACCTGCAGCCAAGGCAGCAGCGAAACCGGTCGCCAAGGCGGCAGCCAAGCCAGCAGCGAAAAAAGTCGTCGCCAAGGCAGCAGCCAAGCCGGCCGCCAAAGCAGCAGCGAAGCCAGCAGCAAAAGCTGCAGCCAAGCCGGCAGCCAAGGTAGCAGCGAAGCCAGCAGCAAAAGCGGCAGCCAAGCCAGCTGCCAAAGCAGCAGCGAAGCCAGCAGCGAAAAAAGTCGTTGCCAAGCCGGCAGCCAAAGCAGCAGCCAAGCCAGCAGCGAAAGCCGCAGCGAAACCTGCCGCCAAAGCAGTAGCGAAGCCAGCGGCCAAGCCTGCAGCGAAAAAAGCGGCAGCGAAACCAGCTGCCAAACCGGTAGCCAAGGCAGCAGCGAAGCCAGCAGCAAAAGTGGCAGCCAAGCCCGCAGCCAAGGTAGCAGCAAAGCCGGCAGCGAAAGTTGCCGCCAAGCCAGCCGCCAAAGTAGCAGCCAAGCCGGTAGCCAAAGCTGCAGCGAAACCTGCCGCCAAGATTGCAGCGAAACCTGCAGCGAAACCGGCAGCCAAGCCAGCGGCCAAGGTAGCAGCCAAGCCAGCAGTAAAAGCAGCCGTCAAACCGGCAGCGAAAGCAGCAGCGAAACCTGCCGCCAAGCCAGCCGCAGCGCCAGTCGTGGCAGCCGCACCAGCAGCAGTGCCGGCAGCAGCTCCAGCGGCAACAGCCGCCGTGGCCGCCAAGCCAGCCGCCAAGAAGGCCGCGCCTAAAAAAGCCGCGCCGAAGAAGGCAGCTCCTGTCGCCAAGCCATCGGCACCCATCGCACCTGTAGCAAAAACCGTGTTGGCACCGGCTGCAGCCTGGCCATTCCCAACCAGCACCCGCCCATCGTAATTCCAACGATACGGGTGCCTGGATGAGGCAACACGCCGCTGTGTGACTCAATCACACAGCGGTTTTTTTTTGGAGAATTAGTCGTGCTGATCGTTATCCTTACATTGGTCGTTGATACCATTGCCACCTTGCTGGGCGGCGTGTTGCTGCTGCGCTTCTGGATGCAGGCGGTGCGCGTGCGGCCTCCCTCGTCTGTGGCGCAATTCACGTTTCAATTGTCCGACTGGCTGGTGCGCCCCCTGCGCCGCATAGTGCCGGGCGTGGGCGGGTATGACTGGGCCAGCCTGATCGGCGCCTTCCTGATCGTGCTGCTGGCCAGCTCGGTTCTGTTTATTTCCGGCGCTCCCGTCGAAGTGGTGCTGCTCAAGTCGCTGCAACGCTTCCTGCAATGGATACTCTACGGTTTCATGGCCTTGCTGATCATCGAAGCCATCTTCAGCTGGGTCAACCCGCATGCGCCGCTGGCGCCGTTTGTACGTGCCCTGAACGAGCCGCTGCTGCGTCCTATCCGCAAGGTCGTGCCGCTGGTCGGCAGCCTGGACCTGTCGCTGCTGGTGGCGCTGATCCTGTTGCAGATCGCGCAAGTGCTGGTGGGGATGATTATCGTGTTGAGGTAAAGCGGGGAGGCCGGCCTGGCGCTGGCGCGCAAGCCGACCGGACTACATATTAATAGCGGTATCCAAACGCCGCTTCAAACTGCTCGGCGATGCTGGCCGGCGTAAATACATGGTTTTGCGCGCCTTGGGTGGCGATCTTGATGGCGCCCAGCAGGCTGGCCAGGCGGCCGCTGGTTTCCCAGCCCAGGTCGTTGGTGATGCCGAACAGCAAGCCAGCACGGTAGGCGTCGCCGCAACCGGTCGGGTCCAGCACTTCCTTGGCGGTCACGACAGGAATGTCGATGCGCTTGCCGTCCGCATAAATTTCCGAACCCTTTTCGCCGCGCGTGACGATCAGCGCTTCCAGGCGGCTGGCGATGTCCGGCAGGGTCAAGCCCGTGCGTTCCATCAACATTTCCATTTCATAGTCGTTGGCCGATACATACGTGGCTTTGTTGATGAAGTCGATCAACTGGTCGCCATTGAAACGTGGCAACTGCTGACCTGGGTCGAACATGAAGGGGATGCCCAGCTCGGCCAGGTCGGCGGCGTGCTTGAGCATGCCCTGGTCGCCGTCCGGCGAAATGATGGCCACTCTGGCCGGCCCCGCATTGGCAATCGGGTTTTCATGCGCAAACGACATGGCGCCCGGGTGGAAGGCATTGATCTGGTTATTGTCCGCATCAGCCGTGACGAAGCACTGCGCGTTGTAGCTGTCGGCCTTAATCAGGATGTTGGCGGTGGAAATGCCCAGCTTTTGCAGGCGTTCCAGGTAGGCGGCGCTATCCTGGCCCATGACGCCGACGATGCGCGGGTCGCCGCCCAGCATTTTCAGGCTGTAGGCGATATTGCCCGAGCAGCCGCCGAACTCCGTGCGCATGGTGGGCACAAGGAAGGAGACATTCACCTTGTGCAACTGGTCGGCCAGCAGGGATTCGCCGAAGCGGCCGGGGAATTGCATGATGGTGTCGGTGGCAAGCGAGCCGCAGATCAGCGATGTTTTGGTCATGATAGTGTCCGTTAAGGATAAAAGATGGCGATATGGTAGCCAGACGCCGTGAGCTGGTCTAATGCAAAGTACAGTTTGATGGTTTGTTCCGAGCGCGGTGCAAAACCCTTGCTCACGTCGATATGGGCCGGCAGGTAGTCGCGCGGCGCGATCACGCGGCGCAAGAGCGGCTTGTCGTTGGCATCGTTGAGTATCAGTTCGATGCTGGGCCAGGCTTGCACGCTGCGGCTCTGGTTGCGCAGCAGCGAGACGTAGGAAAAGGTCTGTTCCTTGAGGGTTTGCAATTCACCCTGTTCGATGGCCAGCGCCTCGATCTGCGCCGGCAAGTCGACCTGGCAGCCACTGAGCTTGCACAGTGCGACCAGGGTTGGCTTCCACTGCGGGAATTGTGCCGCCAGCGGATTGCGGAAGGTGGTCATCACTTGCAGCAATAGCAAGAGCAGCAGCACCGCCGAGCCGATGGCCATGGCCATGCGCAGGGCCTTGCCGCTCTGTTCGCGGCGCCGTCCCCGGGTCACAAAGGCCGGTTCGTCGTCGGCCGGCGCCACTGCCGTTTCCTCGGCCTCGCCCTCAATCGCTGGCTCGGGCCTAACAGGGGCGGGCATGGCTTCAAACGAGTGGTCGGCCAAGGTCGGTTCCAGGCGCGCGGGTGCGGGCGCGACGGGCACGGGCTTGTGCAGGCTGACTTTGTCGGCGGCAGGCAATACTGGGGCTACTGGGGTGACCACCGTTTCCAGGTTCGGCTCGCGGCGGCTGTCGCGCAAATACGTGGCGAAGGCGGGTGCGTCATCGACCTGGCGGCGCTTGAAGGGCGCCATCGGCTGGGGCAGCGGCGCTTCGGGCGGCTCGGCCGGTGCAATGACAGGGGTGGCGACAGGCGCGTCGACCGGCGCCTCGGCGGGCAGGGTGACGTCGAGGTCCAGCTCGATGTGGTCGCCGTCGTCTTCCTTGAGCTGCGCCGTTTCCGGCAGGATGCCGAACGGGTCGAACGAGGTATCGAAGTCGAGAGAATAGATGGGTTCGTCGTCCGTGGCGGACGGCAGGCTGTTGTCGGCCGGATACGTGGTCGACAGCGGGGCGGCAGCGCCGGGGTCAGACGTTAACAACGGCGATGCGGCAGCTGGATCGACCAGCGCAGCATTGCCGTCAAACACTTCCCTGCACGTGCCACAGCGTACGATGCCCCCACGTAACTTCAACTGGTCAGCAGCGACCCGAAATATCGTGTTGCAATGGGGGCATTTGGTGGCGAGGGCCATTGCTGTGCTTATGCACCTTCCGCGCGGGGCGCAGGTGCTTGCGTACTGCCCAGGCGGCCATGCAGGGCCACCCAGCCATCTTGCTCGGCCCAGACACCCAGTTCGATGAATGGTGCGTAGGCAGCGGCCACTTCTTCCGCCTGGCGTGCCAGCACGCCGGACAGGATCAGGGCGCCGCCGTCGGCGACGCGACCCGACAGCATCGGCGCCATCAGCTTCAATGGGCTCGACAGGATGTTGGCGACGACGATGTCAAATTTCGCCGTGGCGTGTGCCGAAGTGGCAAACGTGTCTGGCAAGAAATATTCGATCTCGCACTGGTTGCGTTCGGCATTCTCGCCAGCCGATTCGATGGCTTGCGGGTCGATATCGACGCCGACGACAGTTTGCGCACCGAGTTTCTTGGCCACCATGGCCAGGATGCCGGAGCCGCAACCGTAGTCGAGCACGCTCTTGCCAGGGGCGGGATTGGCTTCCAACCACTCCATGCACAGGCGCGTGGTCGGATGGCTGCCCGTGCCGAAGGCCAGGCCCGGGTCCAGTTCCAGGATCAGGCCATCAGGATCCGGTGCCTCGTGCCAGCTGGGTACGACCCAGATATTCTTGCCGATGTGAATCGGCGCGAATTGCGACTGGGTCAGGCGCACCCAATCCTGCTCTTCCACGGGGCGCATGGTAAATGCCGGTACCGTTGCCATGCCGACAGCTGCGGCGGCTGCGGCCACGATGGCGGCCTGGTCGGCGTCGACGTCGGTCAGCGCCACCACGCGGCTGCGTTCCCACGCCGCTTCCTTCGGTTCCATGCCGGGCTCGCCAAACAAGGGCTGCTCGGCATCCGTGCCTTCATCGGCGTCTTCCACCGAGACCGACAGAGCGCCCGCTTCCATCAACGCGTCGGACATGGCCTCGGCGTTGTCACGGGCGATTTCGATGACGATTTCCGTCCAGCTCATGCGCCCGCCTTGATTTCGGACTTCTTGGCGATGCTGGGGCTGCCGCCATTCAGATTCTTGCCCAGGTCCGGCATGTCGGCCAGTTTCTGTTCCAGATAGTGAATGTTGGTGCCGCCTTCGATGAAGCGCGCATCGATCATCAATTCGCGGTGCAGGGCGATATTCGTGTTGATGCCTTCGACCACCATTTCGGACAGGGCGATCTGCATGCGGCGGATCGCTTGCTCGCGCGTGGCGCCGTAAGCGATCACTTTGCCGATCATCGAGTCGTAGTGCGGCGGCACGTAGTAGCCGGCGTAAGCGTGCGAGTCGACGCGGATGCCAGGGCCGCCCGGTGCATGCCACGACACGATCTTGCCTGGCGATGGCGTGAACTTGAAGGGATCTTCGGCATTGATGCGGCACTCGATGGCGTGGCCCGACAGCAAGACGTCGCGCTGGCGGAAACGCAGTTTTTCGCCGGCGGCGATGCGGATCTGTTCTTGTACGATATCGATGCCGGTGATCATCTCGGTGACGGGATGCTCGACTTGCACGCGGGTATTCATTTCAATGAAATAGAACTCGCCGTTTTCGTACAGGAATTCGAACGTGCCGGCGCCGCGGTAGCCGATTTTGCGGCAGGCTTCGGCGCAACGGTCGCCAATTTTCTCGATCAGCTTGCGCGGGATGCCCGGCGCTGGCGCTTCTTCGATGACTTTCTGGTGGCGGCGCTGCATGGAGCAATCGCGCTCGCCCAACCAGACGGCGTTCTTGTGTTCGTCGGCCAGGATCTGGATTTCCACGTGCCGCGGATTTTCCAGGTACTTCTCCATATACACTTCAGGGTTGCCGAAAGCCGTGCCGGCTTCCGTCTTGGTCATCGCCACGGCGTTGATCAGGGCAGCTTCCGTGTGCACCACGCGCATGCCGCGTCCGCCACCGCCGCCGGCAGCCTTGATGATGACCGGGTAGCCGACCTTGCGGGCAATTTGCACGATCGCTTTCGGATCGTCCGGCAACGCGCCTTCCGAGCCGGGGACGCACGGTACGCCAGCCTTGATCATGGTTTGCTTGGCCGACACTTTGTCGCCCATCAAACGGATCGATTCGGAGCGGGGGCCGATGAAGACGAAGCCCGATTTCTCGACGCGTTCGGCAAAGTCGGCGTTTTCCGACAGGAAGCCATAGCCAGGGTGAATCGCTTGTGCATCCGTCACTTCAGCGGCGCTGATGATGGCGGGCATGTTCAGGTAGCTCAGGGATGACTGTGCCGGGCCGATACAAACGGATTCGTCGGCCAGCTTGACGTATTTCGCGTCCTTGTCGGCTTCGGAGTGGACTACAACCGTTTTAATGCCCATTTCGCGGCAGGCGCGCTGAATACGGAGGGCAATTTCACCACGGTTGGCAATCAGGATTTTTTCAAACATGGTAGGTTCGCGTATGTCTGTGAGAGCCGGCGAGCCGGCGAAACAACAAGTGTGAGGGGCTAAAACTGCAAACGGCCGTTGCCGGCCGTGTGGACTGGGTTTTAGCCGATCACAAACAAGGGTTGACCGAATTCGACCGGTTGGCCGTTTTCGACCAGGATCTGGGTCACGACACCGGCTTTATCGGTGTCGATTTCATTCAGGAGCTTCATCGCTTCGATGATGCACAGGGTATCACCTTCCTTGACGGTCGCGCCCACTTCAACGTACGCGGCGGTGCCAGGAGCGGAGGAGCGGTAGAAGGTACCGACCATCGGCGACTTGACCACATAGCCCGTTGGCTCGGCGGCCACCACGACGGCAGACGCCGCAGCGGGAGCGGCGGCTGGCGCGGCCGGCTGATAGTGGGCTTGCATGCCTTGCGGCTGCATCATGACCATCTGGTTTTGCGGCATGGCCGACGATTTGACGATGCGAACCTTGCTTTCGCCTTCGGTAACTTCCAGCTCTGCGATATCCGATTCGGCGACCAGGTCGATCAAGGTCTTGAGTTTTCGTAGATCCATGTAAAACCCCTAGGAATGTAGTTTGTTTTATGAGTGATGCGGTGATGTCCAGAACCTATCGCCGCGCTAAATGCGTGCAGATCGCGTAGATTAACGTTTTTTAAGCGCAAAGTCGATGGCAAACCGATATCCATCGATACCCAGGCCGCAGATCGTCCCCTGCGCGATCGCGCTGAGAAATGAGTGATGTCGAAACGTTTCGCGTTGATAAATATTCGAGATATGCACTTCCACGAACGGAATGGCGACCCCGGCCAGCGCATCGCGCAAGGCAACGCTGGTATGGGTCAGGCCGCCCGGATTGATGACGATGGCATCGATCCCTTCCGCTCGCGCGGCATGGATGCGGTCGATCAGCGCGCCTTCATGGTTGCTTTGAAAGCAGACCAGGTCGGCACCGGCCGCCATGGCTTGCGCCATTGCTGCCTGCTCGATATCGGCCAAGGTGCTGGCGCCGTAGACCTCAGGCTCGCGCGTTCCCAGCAAATTTAGGTTGGGACCGTTGAGCAGAAGGAGGTTTTTTGCCATGTATGGAAGACCGTTTTAGCGAAAGTTCCGCATTTTGCCGCCAAAGATACGCATTGGCAAGAGAAAAAAGCACGCTCCGAATTTACAATTTATCCAGATCGGCGCGCAACTGATCAAATTTTAAGCGGCCCAGATAGGTCTTTTTGACTTCGCCATCGGCGCCGATCAGCACCGTAAAGGGCAAACCGCCCGTGGCATTGCCAAAATGGCGCGATAGATCGGTGCCGCTCAGGCCGGATACATACACGGGATAGGCGATCTTGAATTTGCTGGCAAAAGTGGCAATATTACTGGCCGAATCGATACCGATGCCGATCACTTGCAGGTTTTTCGCCGCGTAGTGGCCTTGCACTTCGGATAACTCCGGCATTTCTTCCACGCATGGCGGACACCATGGGGCCCAGAAATTGACCAGCAAATTCTTGCCTTTCCATTGTGATAAGGCTTGCGTGGTGCCTGCCGCGTCCGGCAGGGACAGCGCATACAGCTCGTTGACGGGACCCGTCGCGCCTGGCGCGATGGTGGTCGTCTGCGGCCCCGCTTCTTTCCCCGCTGCTTTCACTTTTTCCTTGCCCAAACCGACGTAGGCGCCCATGCCGCCAAACATCAGCGCAACGATGGCGCAGGCGATCCAATTCTTTTTTGTCATAACTTTATCTATATCAAGGTTAGTCGGCAGCCGGCACGCCATCGGCGAGGCTGGCGGCCAGCAGGCTGCGCAGCCCCGCGATGTCGGTGCGCAGCACTTTGCCGTCCGCCTTGGCTTTCAGCGCGCCGCGCATATCGTCGAGCTCATACATGGCTGCGTGCACGCCTTCGTTTTTCCATAAGAAATTGGCTGTCTCGACCGCATCATAACGCGCTCCCTTGAAATGCGGGCTTTCCGACATGTCGAGCACGACATTTTTATTCAGCAGGAAGATATGGATGTCCTTGGCGCTCTCGGCAAACAGCTGCACATAGATCTCGTCGTGCGGGCCGGCCGTGCCGTTCAGCACGGGGCCGCTGAGCAGGGGATGAAATTGTTGCAACGCTTCCATGACCTGCAGCGCTATCGTGCGCAGCTGGAACAGGCGCGCAGGCTGGCTGTCGGCGAGGAACAGGGCATTGTATTGCCGCAGCTGTTCCTCGATCATGTCGTTATCGGGCAGTATATTTGGCCGATTCGTGGGCCGGTTCGGCGCGTCGCCGAGGACCTGCCGCGCCGCCTTGCGCTTGGCGCTGCCATAGTCGGCGCCATCTTGCGCCACCAGGCGCGCGGCAGCGGCGGCAATTTCCAGGCGCAACTGCGCGCTATCGTCAAATGCATCGTTCGTCATGAGCGAGATGATACTCCGAAGCGGAAAAAGTCATGGCGTCAGGTAAAATCCCACACTTGCTCTTTTTTATCTCACCGTCTTACTTACTTAAGCGTGCACCTTTCGCACTGAACACATGCATATTCATATTCTCGGCATTTGCGGTACCTTCATGGGCGGCCTGGCCGTGCTGGCCAAGGAAGCCGGCCATAAAGTCACTGGTTGCGATGCCAACGTGTATCCGCCGATGAGCACCCAGCTGGAATCGCAGGGAATCGAACTGATCCAGGGTTTTGATCCGGAACAAACCCAGCTGAACCCGGATTTGTATGTGATTGGCAATGTGGTCTCGCGCGGCAATCCGCTGGTGGAAGAAATTCTCAACCGCAGCCTGCCGTATGTGTCTGGTCCGCAGTGGATCGGCGAACATATCTTGCGCAACAAGTGGGTGCTAGCCGTGGCCGGCACGCATGGCAAGACGACCACCTCGGCCATGCTGGCCTGGATACTCGAAGATGCGGGCTACGCGCCGGGCTTCCTGATCGGCGGCGTGCCGATGAACTTTGGCATTTCCGCCCGCCTCAGCGGCAAGATCGACGGCAAGAGCGCCGATTCTGACTTCTTCGTCATCGAAGCCGATGAATACGATACGGCCTTCTTCGACAAGCGCAGCAAGTTTGTGCATTACCACGCGAAGACGGCCATCATGAATAACCTGGAATATGATCACGCCGACATCTTCCCCGATTTGCACGCGATCGAGACGCAGTTCCACCATCTGGTGCGCACCGTGCCCGGTATCGGCCGCCTGGTGTTCAACGGCGACGAAGCGTCGCTACAGCGCGTGCTGGCGCGTGGTTGCTGGAGCGAAAAGGAAAGTTTTGGTCAGGATGCCAACTGGCAACTGCAAGAGCAGGCCGATGGCAGTTTCGACGTGTATTTCAATGGCCGGCAGGAAGGCCATGTGGCGTGGGCGCTCACGGGCAAGCACAACCGCAGCAATGCGCTGGCGGCCATCGCCGCCGCACGTCACGTGGGCGTGCCCATTGCCCAGGCCTGCGCCGCGCTGGCCACGTTTGACAGTGTCAAGCGCCGCATGGAAGTACGCGGCGTGGTCAACGATATTACCGTATATGACGATTTCGCGCATCACCCGACGGCCATTGCTACCACCGTGGGCGGGCTGCGGCAAAAAATCGGCAAGACAGTTGATAATAAGGGACGCATCCTGGCCGTGCTGGAACCGCGTTCGAACACCATGAAGCTGGGCGCCATGAAAGATGCGCTGCCCGGCAGCCTGAAGGACGCCGACCTGGTCTTCGGTTTCGGCAGCCATGCCGCGCTGGGCTGGAGCCTGGGCGACGCGTTGGCGCCGCTGGGCAAGATTGCCAGTGCCTATGAAGACATCGATACCTTGGTTGCCGCCGTGGCCGCTAGCGCCCGTCCCGGCGACCAGATCGTGGTCATGAGCAACGGCGGATTTGGCGGCGTGCACCAGAAATTGCTGGAGGCGCTGGGCCGATGATTCTGTACCTGCATGGATTTCGCTCGTCACCCCTGTCGATGAAGTCGCGCCTGCTGGCCGCGCAAATGCAGGCGCTGGGCCGCGAAGCAGAGTGGCTGTGCCCGCAATTGCCGGCCTCGCCCAAGCTGGCCATCGCACTGGCCTTGTCGCTGGTCAAGGATGTGGCGCCCGCCGAACTGACGATTATCGGCTCCTCGCTGGGCGGCTATTACGCCACTTGGCTGGCCGAGCAACTGGGTTGCCGCGCCGTGCTGCTCAATCCCGCCATCGTGCCCCTGATCGACCTGGAACAGCATGTGGGGGTGACGACAGAGTTTCATTCTGACAAGCCATTCGAGTTCAAGCGCGCATACATAGCCGAGCTGGGAACCTTTGCTGTAGAGAAGATTACTGAGCCGCAACGCTATTTCCTGATTGCCGCCACCGGCGATGAAGTACTCGACTACCGCGACATGCTGGCGCATTATCAGGGGGCGCAGCAGTGCGTCATCGACGGCAGCGACCATGGCATCAGCGAATTTGCCGCCTACCTGTCGCCCGTGCTCGCATTTTGCGGCATCCCGACGGACGCCGCCCGGTGAGGCCGGGTTCGCTGCGCCAGGCGCAATGGCATGCGCACGTCAACGCCATCAATGCGCCACCGGCCTTGCGCCACTGGCTGACGGGCGGCGGTTCGCTGACGGCCAAGCTGAAAGCGCATAGTCAGGCATTTCGCGTGCAATGTTTGCACCAGGAAACAGCGCGCTGTTTGAGCGACGAGGCCGCCAGCATCGGCTTGCACCGCGCGGGTCGGGTATGGGAACGCGAAGTGCTGTTGCGTTGTGATAATAAACCGGCCGTGTTTGGTCATACCGTCGTGCCCATGCAGGCGACGGCCACGGACTGGCCCTTGTTTTCCGCGCTGGGCGAACGTTCGCTGGGCACGACCCTGTTTGGCGACCGCATGGTGCGGCGCGGTACACTGAAATTTGCCCGCTTGCGCGCCGGCCACCCGCTGGTGCAGCGGGCGCAGGCGGCGCTGGCACGGGAAGGGCAGCGCGCCGACGAGCCGGCGCTGTTTTTTGCCCGCCGCTGCCTGTATCAGCGTTACCAGGGCTTGCTGCTGGTAACAGAAGTATTTTTGCCGGCGGTGCTCGAGTTGACGTCCATCACTCGTACCGTTGCAACCGACACATTAATAAACAAAGCATAACAATGAATCTATTTTTTGAAGAATCCGGCGATTTCAAGGTCGGCACGGTCCTGTCGCAAGCGGGTGAAGCGTATCAAGTGGAAATGGCCAGCGGCAAGCGCACCAAGGTCAAGATCAAGGATGTGCTGCTGCAGTATGAAAAGCCGGCCCCGGCCGAGCTGCTCGAGCAAGCCAAAGCTGTTGCTGCCGAGATCGATCTCGATTTCCTGTGGGAAGTAGCGGGCGAAGACGAGTTCGGCTTTGCCGAGCTGGGCGCCGAGTATTTCGGCCACGCCCCGTTGCCGCCGGAAGCGGCTGGGCTGATCCTGGCCCTCCATTCGGCGCCCGTATATTTCTACAAGAAGGGGCGCGGCCGCTACAAGGCGGCGCCGGAAGCGTCCTTGAAGGCGGCGCTGGCCGGCATCGAAAAGAAAAAGCAGCAGGCGCTGGTGCAAGCCGCGTATGTGGAAGAGCTGAAACAGAACCGCTTGCCTGCCTCGATGCAGACGATGGTGCTGCAACTGCTGTTCAAGCCCGACAAGAACACCATCGAATACAAGGCGCTGGAAGCGGCGTGCACGGAATTGCACACGACGCCGCCGCGTTTGATGCTGGCTGTCGGTGGTATTGCTTCGCCGAAAGACTTGCACCTGTCGAAATTCCTCTTTGAAAATTTCCCCAAGGGCGCCGGCTTCCCGAGCGTGCCCGTGCCGAGCGGGACGGCCAAGCTGCCGCTGGCCGATGTGGCCGCCTTTTCTATCGACGACGTGACCACCACCGAGATCGACGATGCCTTCTCCGTGCAACCGTTGCCCGATGGCACCGTGAAAGTGGGCATCCACATCGCCGCGCCCGGCCTGGGCATCCGCCCGGACGACGTGATCGACAAGATGGCGCGCCAGCGCATGTCGACCGTCTACATGCCGGGCGACAAGATCACCATGCTGCCGGACGAAATCGTGAATGCGTTCACGCTCGCGGAAGGCACGACGTGCCCGGCCCTGTCGCTGTACGCCACGCTGGACCCGAAAGCCGACTGGGCCGTGATCAGCACGCAGACGCGCGCCGAGCTGGTGCCGATTGCCAGCAATTTGCGCCACAACCAGCTCGATGACCTGGTCAACGAGGAAACCCTGGCCAGTGGCGAAGGCGAGTACCCGCACAAGGCCGATTTTGCCGTGCTGTGGCAATGGGCACAGCAGTTGGAGC
The DNA here is from genome assembly GCF_051380935.1 of Janthinobacterium algoris. Taxonomy (NCBI): domain Bacteria; kingdom Pseudomonadati; phylum Pseudomonadota; class Betaproteobacteria; order Burkholderiales; family Oxalobacteraceae; genus Janthinobacterium; species Janthinobacterium algoris. Next base: position 45,310 of record NZ_JBNYXZ010000014.1, read on the forward strand.
AAGGCCGCATGAAGAAGCGCGAAGCGTTCGGCCTGAAGCCGGAACAGAATAACCGTGTCGATTTCAATTTCTATGTGGAAAATGATATCGTCAGCGTGGCGCGCCGCAAGCGTGGCGCGCCGCTCGACAAGATCGTCGCCGAACTGATGATTTTTGCCAACAGTACCTGGGGCAAGATGCTGCACGACCATGGCGTGCCCGGCATCTACCGCAGCCAGGGCGGCGGCAGTGGCAATAGCTGGGCGGCAAAGATGCAGGTGCGCATGGTCACCCATGCGGCGCCGCATCAGGGTCTGGGCGTGGATCAATACGCGTGGAGTACTTCCCCCTTGCGCCGCTACACGGACCTGGTGAACCAGTGGCAAATCATTGCCTGCGCCGAGCATGGCGTGACGGCGCCGCTGGTGGCCCCGTTCAAGCCGCGCGATGCGAATCTGTTCGCCATCGTCTCGGCGTTTGACGCCGCATATGCCGCATATGGCGATTTCCAGTCGAACATGGAACGCTATTGGTGCTTGCGCTGGCTGCACCAGGAAAACGCGCGCCAGGTCGATGCCGTGGTCTTGAAAGATGAAATCCTGCGCCTGGTCGACATTCCGCTGGTCATCAAGCTGCCAGGCATGCCATCGGTGGCGCGCGGCGCCCAGGTGAAACTGGACTTGCTGCGCTGGGATGAAGTCGACCTGAGCATTGAAGCGCGCCTGCTGGAAATCGCCACCGTGCCCGATGCGGCGGCCGATGCCGAGCTGGACTACGAGGAAGAGGCGGGCGATGCGTCCCCTGAAGATGGCGACGTGACGGCTGAAGCATCGCCGGAAGCGGCCAACCAGGTCAGCGACGCCGATGCGGAAGTGGCGGAACTGGCCAGCGAAGACGTGGTCAGCGAGCCCGAGGTCAAGTAAGGCATCCAAGCCACAAGGCGGTGCTGAAAACTGTTGCCGGCATCGCCCTTTGACGTAGAATTCAGCCATCTTGTATCTTGTGTTGTAAGGAACTGGGTTGCGCGTGAAGTCTTTCCGAGAGTATCGTTTCCTGATGATTGCCGTGGCGGTATCGCTGCTGGCGCACGGCGCCTTGCTGGCGATGCATTTTGTCGCCCCGGCCCCGCAGCGGGCCGTGGCCACGGATCCCGGCCTGGAAGTGATCTTGGTCAACGCCAAGCATGCCAATATACCCCTGAAGGCCGAGGCCCTGGCGCAAGCCAACCTCGACGGTGGTGGTCAGGCCGACAAGGGCCGGGCCAAGTCGCCCTTGCCTGACATGCGCAAGGTGGAAGAGGGCGACAGCGTCAAGGCCAACGCCCGGCGCATTGCCGAACTGGAACAAAAACAGCAGGAGCTGCTGACGCAGGCGGCCAAGCCGACGCCTTACAGCGCCGCGCCCGTCACGGAAAAGGACAAGCCCAATCCCCTGGCATCGGGCTCGGACTTGATGGAAAGCAGCAAGGCCATCGCGCGCATGGCGGCCGAGATCAGCCAGACCGTGGAAGACCAGAACAAGCGTCCCCGCAAGACCTTCATTACGCCCAGCACGCAGGAGGTCGGCTATGCCATGTATTACAAAACCTTGCAAAAGCGCATCGAGGAAATCGGTACCCTGAATTTCCCGCAAAAGAATGGCCGCAAGATGTATGGCGAACTGGTCGTGTACATTCCCATCTTCCAGGACGGCACGATTTACCAGAAGGAAGGCGGCGCCCGCGTGGAGAAAAGCTCGGGTAATCCCGCGCTGGACGCGGCGGCCCTGGCCATCGTGCGCCGCGCGGCGCCTTTCGGCCGTTTCCCACCGAATATGTTGTCGAGTGATAAAGATGACCTATGGGTCGTCATCACCCGTTTCAAATTTACCCGCGAAGAAAAAATGGAAGCTAACCTGACTGGCGGCAGCAATTGAGCAAGAAAAATATTAATCCTGATCAATATTGTGTATTCGGCAATCCTATCGCCCACAGCAAGTCCCCCCTGATACACGCCGCGTTTGCCCTGCAGACGGGCCTGGCCATGGTCTATGAACGCCGGCTGGCGCCGCTCGATGGCTTTGCCCTGGCGGCCCGCACGTTTGCCGCCGAGGGCGGCAAGGGCGCGAACGTGACGGTGCCGTTCAAGCTAGAAGCGTGTGCGCTGGCCACTGTCTTGACGCCGCGGGCCAGGGCGGCCGGTGCCGTCAATACCCTGCGTTTCGATGGCGAGACCATTCTTGGCGACAATACCGATGGCGCGGGCCTGGTGGCTGACATCGTGCGCAACGCGGGCGTGGCCATCGCCGGCAAGCGCATCCTGCTGCTGGGCGCGGGCGGCGCGGCGCGCGGCGTGGTGCTGCCCTTGCTGGAACAGGCGCCGCAGCAAGTGTTCATTGCCAACCGCACCGTGGCCACGGCCGAGGCGCTGGTGGCGCAGTTTGCCGATGCGGCGAGTCACGCTGTCCAGCTGCGCGCAGGTAGCTTCGCGCAGGCGGACGGCCAGTTCGATATCGTCATCAATGCCACCTCGGCCAGCCTGGCGGGCGACTTGCCGCCGGTGCCGCCGAGTATCTTCGGCAGCCACACCCTGGCGCTGGACATGATGTATGGCGCGCAAGCCACCGTCTTCATGGACTTTGCCGCGCAGCATGGCGCGCAGGTGCGCGACGGCCTGGGCATGCTGGTGGAGCAGGCGGCAGTAGCGTTTTACGTGTGGCGCGGCGTGCGGCCGCAGACGCAGGACTTGTTGGTGCAATTGCGGGGCAGCCTGTGAGCGGCGGCAAGAAGGGCGCGCGCAAAGGCGCTAGCCGCTACGGCTGGATCAAGTGGCTGTTCATCGTGCCCGTGCTGGCCTTCATCGTCGTGCAACTGTATTTCTTCCTGCAAATCTGGTGGTGGATCGACCATAACCCGTCCAGCACGGCCTTTATGCGCGAACAGTTGTCTGTCTTGCAGGACAAGAATCCGAACGCCACGATCAAGCAGAGCTGGGTGCCGTACAACCGCATCTCGAACAATCTGAAACGGGCCATCATCGCCTCGGAAGACGCGAATTTCTCCGAACATGAAGGCGTGGACTGGGAAGCCTTGCAAAAGGCATATGAAAAAAATAGCAAGAAGCAGAAGGTCGTGGCGGGCGGCTCCACCATCACGCAGCAGTTGGCGAAGAATCTGTTCCTGTCCGGTTCGCGCAGCTATGTGCGCAAGGGCCAGGAGTTGATCATCACGTATATGCTGGAAAGCCTGATGGAAAAGCAGCGTATTTTCGAGATTTATTTGAACGTGGTGGAATTTGGCACGGGCATCTTTGGTGCCGAAGCGGCCGCGCGCCACTATTACCGGGTCAGCGCGGCGGGCTTGAGCGCCGGACAGGCGGCGAAACTGGCCGTGATGCTGCCAAACCCGCGCTTTTACGACCGTCACCGCGATACGGGCTATCTGAACCGGCGCACGGGTGTCATCCTGCGCCGCATGGGAGCGGCCGAATTGCCTTGATGGCGGCCAGCTTTCTTTGCATAAAATCAAAGCTGCCTGATTGGCATTATTGCGGAACAGCATCTTAATCGGCGCCGTTGGTGCAACGCCGCACTTTTTCCGCGAAAAAGCGCTGCCGGGGGTGGTCGTGAAAAGGCCTTTGCGGGTACACTTGCGCTGTTTTCACTTTTGGCGCCAGCGCCAGCACATCACGATAACCCAACATCCGGCTGAGAGCGCGCATGATCAATGTCTTTGTATTACAGAATGGCCGGCTCAACCAGGTGCCGATCGACAGCCGCGCAGACCTCGAAAATGCCGAACCGGTGTGGGTCGACCTGACCGACCCCACCGATGATGAACGGGCCTGGGTCAAGGCCATCTACAACGTCACCCTGCCGGGTGAGGACGAAGTCAAGGATATTGAAGCATCGGCCCGCTATTACGAAGCGGAAAACGGCGACTTGCATCTGCGCACGGACTTCTTGCGCGAAGAAGACGACGGTCCCTCGCGCGTCATCACTGTGGCCTTCATTCTGGCCCGCAAGATTCTGTTTTCCATGCATACGGACGATTTGCCCGTGTTCCGCCTGGTGCGCATGCGCGCCCGTTCGCGGCCAGGTTCGATCGCCGACTACATGGATGTGCTGCTCGACTTGTACGCCACCGACGCCGAATATTCGGCTGACGTGCTCGAAGGCATCTACCAGAATCTGGAAGAGGTCAGCACGCGCGTGCTGCAAAAGGAATTTACCGATGCGCACGCGGCCGAAGCGCTGAATGCGATTGCCCACGAGGAAGATTTGAATGGCCGCATCCGTCGCAACATGATGGATACGCGCCGCGCCGTCAGCTTTTTGATGCGCGGCCGTCTGTTAAATTCCGAACAATTCGAGGAAGCGCGGCAGATTTTGCGTGATATCGAATCGCTCGACGGCCATACCTCGTTCCTGTTTGACAAGATCAACTTCCTGATGGACGCCACTGTCGGTTTCATCAACATCAACCAGAACAAGATCATCAAGATATTCTCGGTGGCCAGCGTGGCCTTCTTGCCGCCGACCCTGATCGCCAGCGTGTACGGCATGAACTTCAAGCTGATGCCGGAACTGGAATGGTCGTTCGGTTATCCTTGGGCCTGGGGCCTGATGATCACCAGCGCCATCGCGCCCTTCCTGTACTTCCGCCATCGCGGCTGGCTGAAATAAGCAAACGGGCCAGCAGGCCCGTTTTTTCAAGGAGCCGGTTTTTTCGGCGCGATGCCCGTGTATTGCGCGGACAGCAGTTTCCACACCGCTCCCTCCTTTTTCGCCACATAGCTGGCGCGCAGGGCCATGGCGCGCTGCTGTCCGCCCATCTGCACCGTCACCGCCAGCCTGGCGATCAGCACGGCGGTATCGCCCGCGACGCGCATGAACGGTTCTTCCACCATGATGACGGGGGCGGCGGATTTTTTCTCTGGCGCATAAAACGCCAGCATCTTTTCGCGCGTGTCGACGTCGCCCAGTGGCGAGACTTCGGCGTAATTGTCGGCCGTCAAGGCTGTCAGGGCCGGTACGTCAAAACTGGCTTGCGCCGCCACGTGCTGGCGCACGAGCTTGAGGACGGCAGCATCGTCGTCCGCCGCCCGTGCTGGCAGCGCAGCCGTCACGAAGGCAAACGCGGCAATTGTGGAAATCAGGGATAATCGGTCTTGCAAAAAGTGATTGCGAGTCATGGTATCGATCCTGTTGAGCCTGATTCAAACGATCAGGGCAAGGAGAGTATGCCATTGAAGTTATATAAAAGAAATTACTTCATGCCGCCGATGCCCGGCACGCAACGCACAGTATCGGGATGTGGCCGGCCAGGCGTAGCGCGCCACGTCCCCCTGTTTTATGCTGGCGGTGCGCACGGTGTGCGCCGCCCCTACTGGAGAATACATGCCTGACACCGTTCCTTCCCTTCCGCGTTTCACCCACCTGATCAGCGACTGCGATGGCGTGCTGATCGACAGCGAAGCCGTGGCCCTGCAAGCGCTGCTGGAATTGCTGGCGCCGCGCCTGCCCAACCTCCCCCAGGGCGTCACCCTGCAAGGCTTGATCGAGCCGCGCCTGGGCCAGCGCCTGGTGCCGCTGATGCAGGATATCTACAAGGAGCTGGGCTTGCCGCAATTGCCGGCCGATGACATCATGGCCATCGGCAACGCCGTCGATGCGGCCTGCGATGCGCAGCTGCGCGCCGTGCCCGGCGTGGCGCAGGCGCTGGCCGCCATTCCCCTGCCCAAGGCCGTGGCCTCGAACAGCGTCAGCGCACGCGTGCTGTCGGCGCTCGAACGCACGGGCATGGCGCCGCTGTTTGACCGTCGTGTTTTCACGCCGGACCTGGTGGGCCATGCCAAGCCGCATCCGGGCGTCTACCTGGCGGCGGCTGCCGCCTTTGGCGTGCCGCCAGGTCAATGCCTGGTGCTGGAAGACAGCGTCACGGGCGTGACGGCCGCCGTGGCGGCAGGCATGACGGTGCTGGGATTCATCGGCGGCGGGCATATCGCGCCGGGCCAGGAAGCGCGCCTGAAGGCGGCCGGCGCGCATGTCGTGTTCAGCGACATGGCCAGCCTGCCGGAATTGGTAGCGGCGCAGCTACAAAGTGCTACAGTGTAACGACACCTGACAAAACCGTAGCGAGCGGCAGTGATTTGTGGCCGAGAAGCGCAACCGTACTGAAGTACGGTGAGCATCGCCGGCCGCAAAGCGCGACGCGCAGTAGGTTTTGTCAGGTGTGTACCTTACGCCAGCTTGGCAAACACCTTGCGCGCCGCGGCGATGGTGGCGTCGATGACGGCATCATCGTGCTGAGCCGAGACGAAGCCCGCCTCGAAGGCGGCTGGCGCAAAGTACACGCCTTCGTCCAGCATGGCGTGGAAGAAGGCGTTGAACTTGCTGCGGTCGCCCGCCATCATTTCCGCGTAGCTGGTCGGTGGCGTGGCGCTGAAATAAATGCCGAACATGCCGCCGATGTAGTCGGCGCAGAAAACCACGCCCGCCTCTTTGGCGGCGGTCGTCAAGCCTTCGGCCAGGCGCTTGGCGGTGGCGCCCAGTTGCTCGTAGAAGCCTGGCTGCTGGATCAGTTTCAAGGTGGCCATGCCGGCCGCCACGGCGACCGGATTGCCCGATAGGGTGCCCGCCTGATAGACGGCGCCCAAGGGCGCCATGTGGTGCATCAGCGCCGCGCTGCCGCCGAAGGCCGCCACCGGCATGCCGCCGCCAATCACCTTGCCCAGCGCGGTGAGATCGGGTTTGATGCCGTATAGCGCCTGCGCGCCGCCCAGGGCCACGCGCAAGCCACACATGACTTCATCAAAAATGAGCAGGGCGCCGTGCTGCGTGCACAGATCGCGCATCGCCTGCAGGAATTGCGGCGTGGCTTTCACCAGGTTCATGTTGCCAGCCACGGGCTCGACGATCACGCAGGCGATCTCCGCGCCGAAGCTGTCGAAGGCGTCCTTCAGTTGCTCCACGTTGTTATAGTCGAGCACCAGGGTGTGCTTCACAAAATCTTCCGGCACGCCGGCCGAGGTCGGGTTGCCGAAGGTGAGCAAGCCGCTGCCCGCCTTTACCAGCAGTGAATCGGCGTGGCCGTGGTAGCAGCCTTCGAATTTGACGATCTTGTCGCGTCCCGTGGCGCCGCGCGCCAGGCGCAGGGCGCTCATGGTCGCTTCCGTGCCCGACGACACCAGGCGCACCTGCTCGATCGACGGCACCAGACGTGTGATTTCCTCGGCCATCAGCACTTCGCCTTCGGTTGGCGCGCCGAACGACAGGCCCAGCGCGGCCGCATCCTGCACTGCCTTGACCACCTCGGGGTGGGCGTGGCCGACAATGGCCGGGCCCCACGAGCCGATGTAGTCGATATAGCGCTTGCCGTCGGCATCCCAGAAGTACGGGCCTTCGGCGCGCGTGATGAAGCGCGGCGTGCCACCGACGGAACGGAAGGCGCGCACGGGCGAGTTGACGCCGCCTGGCGTGGTTTTTTGTGCGCGGGCAAACAGGATGTCGTTCTGTGAAGTCGTCGTCATGATAATCGTGCCTTGAAAGTGGATCGTTGTCTGTGTCGTCTGGTCTGTCTGGTCTGCTACAGAATTATTGGCCGTCGCGCTGCCGCTGCTGCCGGAACAGCCGGTTCGGCACCAGCTTGCCCATGCCGTGGCGCCGTGCGTGAGCCAGTGCGCCGGCGGTGAATTCCTGCGCCGCCACGACCACCTGTGGCACATCATCTTCGTTTTCCGCCAGGGCCAGCAGGGCGGTGGCCGCTGCCGACAAGGTGCTGCCGGCGCCGTTGAAGATGCCGGGCAGGTGCTGCCATATGTCGTGGCGTACCACGCCGTCTTCGCCGAACAGGGTATTGGCGCGCAACTTGCCTTCTGCCGTGCCGGACTTGCTGGCGTCGGCCGGCATGCCGGTGACGAGCACGTATTCGCAGCCCAGGGCTACCAGGTAATCGACATCGTTTTGCAGGGTGTCGTCCGGATCGGCGTCGCGCCAGGTTTCGGCCAGGCGCTCCAGCTCCACCGGCGAGAGCACCAGCAAGGTCGTTTGCGGGATCAAGAGCTGGCGCACGGCGGTGAGAATGTCTTCGTCGTCCATGCCCTGTTCCGGCAGCGCGGAAATGAAGGGATCGAGGATCAGCGGCACGTTCGGATAGTCGGAGACGATTTCTGCGATGGCTGTCACGTTTTCCACGCTGCCCAGGGCGCCGATCTTGATGGCCGCGACGGACATGTCTTCCAGCAGCACGCGCGCCTGGTCGGAAACCCAGTCCGGGTCGACCGCCTGCACGTCTTCCACGCGCGCTGTATCGCTGATCAACAGGCCCGTGGTGACCGACAGGCCATGGCAGCCGAAGGCTGAAAACGTGGCCAGGTCGGCCTGGATGCCGATCGCACCGACCGGATCGGACACGCCGAAGCTTAATATGAGGGGAGAAGTTTGGTTTTGCACGGCGGGTAGATTAAGATACCTAATTCAGCATTTTACTTGATTGAAGGGTGGCAGAACGTGAGTAGCAACGAAACAACGCAGCAATTCCAAACGTGGATGTGTCTAATTTGCGGCTGGGTTTATGATGAAGCGGCCGGTCTGCCCGACGAAGACATCGCTCCCGGCACGCGTTGGGCCGATGTTCCGATGAACTGGACATGTCCTGAATGTGGTGCGCGCAAGGATGATTTCGAGATGGTGGCGCTTTAATTCCTCCAGATCCGTGGCATGGTGCTGCCAGCACGCTGGTATCGCGGCAGCCTGTGCTATGGTATGAAAGATTGTCGAATAATCATATGACGCATCCCATCCTGCCCGAGGCACCGTCCGATGCCGAGTGCGTCAGCGCGACGATACTCGTCATCGACGACAGCGCGACGATACGCAGCGCGGCCGCGAAGATACTGGGCGAGGCAGGTTATCGCGTCGTGGTGGCGGAAAACGGCTTCGAGGCCTTGGCCAAGATCGCCGACTGCCAGCCGGCGCTGATCGTGTGCGACATTCTGATGCCGCGCCTGGACGGCTACCGCACGTGTGCGCTGATCAAGGCCAGTGCGGCCTTTCATGCCACGCCGGTGCTGATGCTGTCGTCGAAGGAGGGTTTGTTCGACCGCGCGCGCGGCGCCATGGCAGGCGCCAGCGCTTGCCTGGTCAAGCCGCTGGCGCGCGAGGCGCTGCTGGAGGCCGTGCGGCTGCACCTGGCCAGGCATTTTGAGTAAGTGGTTTATTGATTGACAACGCAGCAAGGAAGCAGATGGCCATACACACAATTCTGATCGTCGATGACTCGCCGACAGAACGCTATTACCTGAGCGAGATGCTGGTGCGTGCCGGTTATGCCGTCGTCACGGCGCAGGACGGTGCCGACGCGTTGGCGCAACTGAAGCAGTCCAAGCCCGACCTGATCTTGATGGATGTGGTGATGCCCGGTGCGAATGGCTTCCAGATCACGCGCGCGATTGCGCGCGATCCCGAACTGCAGGACGTGCCGGTGATTATCTGCTCCAGCAAGAGCCAGGAAACGGACCGCATCTGGGGCTTGCGCCAGGGCGCGCGCGATTACTTGGTCAAGCCGGTGGTCGAAGCCGAGCTGCTGGTCAAGATCGCTGCGCTTTCCTGAGAATGCAAACGATGCCAGGTTACGGCGTTTCCACAGCGGCCTTCCCGCCTGCCGCTACCGCCATGCCATCCTTCGAGACGGGCGCGCGGCAGGGGCGCTTGCGCCAGTATCAGTTGCAATTGATCGAGCGGATACAGGCCGCGCGCGGCGGCGCGCTGGCCGCGCGCAAGGAACTGGGCGTGATGCTCGGTGGCCGGCCGTGCCTGCTCGACCTGACGCAGCTCGGTGAAATCGTCATTGCCGCCGGCGTGCAGATCCAGGGCGTGCCGCTGGCGCAGGACTGGTACCTGGGCCTGGCAGCCATGCGCGGGCGCCTGACGGGGGTCGTCGACCTGGCCCGCTACATGGGCGAACCGCCTTGCGCGGCAGGCAATCACTGCCGCATCATCACGTTTTCTCCCCGCCTGGGCCTCAATTGCGCTTTGCTGGTCGAGCGCGTACTGGGCTTGCGCCAGCTGCGCACGCTGCAATCCGTACCCTTGCCGGATGCGCCACCATCCTGGGCGGCGCAGGCGCTGTGCGACAGCGAAGGGCAGCAGTGGCTGCGCCTGGACCTGGCGCAGCTGGCGCAATCGGAACGCTTCCTCGATGCCGGTTTTGGCGGCCTGGCCGCACACAAGGATATTTGCTGATGGGCGCCCATTCCCCTATCCTGGCCGCTGGCATGCCCGAAGCGGAACACCTTGCTGGCGAGCCGGCATCGGCGGCCGACCTGCCGCTACGCTTGCGCGACGCGCTGGGACGGCGCAAGTCGCTGGCCAGCGCGCCGGTCAGCGACTTGAAGCTGCCGCTGATTGGCCATTTGCCGCTGCAAAAGCAATTAAGCATCCTGTCGACGGTGATGGCCCTGAGCCTGGCCGCCAGCCTGCTGTTCGTCGGCCTCAACACGCGCAGCGGCAATATCGCCTCGGCGCAGACGCAGCTGGCCAGCGACGCGCTGATGCATTCTCAGCGCATCGGCAAGGCTGCGCCGAATGCCGTGCAAGGCAATCCGGAAGCCTTCCGCCAGCTCGAGGAAAGCCGCAATGAACTGAACCAGGATTTCCGCCTCATGCTGCGCGGCGGGACGTATCACGGGCGCGATATCGGCGAGTCGCGTTCCGGCCTGCTGGCGGCGGTGGCCGACGCGCGCAAGAAGTGGGCCAGCAGCGACCGCGCAGCCAGCACCATCTTGCGCCTGAAGACGGAGCTGGGTGAATTCGACAAGACCTTGCAGCAATTGAACGCGCTGTCGCCGGCTTTGCTGGCGCAGACGGAAGAAATCGCAGCGCTCAAGGTACAGCACGGCGGCAACGCGCGCGACCTGGCCGTCATCGGCCGCCTGATGATGCTGAGCCAGCGCATGAGCCGCAGTGCCAGCGAGTTTCTGTCGTCGGGCAGCATCAGCTCGGAAACGGCATTTTCGCTGGGGCGCGACACGACGTATTTCCGTACTGCCGTCGAAGGCTTGCTCAATGGCAGCGTGGCGCTGCAATTGGCACCCACGCGCGACGCCGAATTGCGCGACCGGCTGGTGGCGCTGAAAGCCAGTTTCGACACTTACCAGAAAATGGTCTCGTCGATACTCGACCGGCTGGATAAATTCAGTTCGGCCAAGAGCGCCGAACAGCTGATCTTCAACGAGAACGAAGACCTGCGCCAGCGCTTGACCCTGCTGCAGCAGATGTACCATGTGAACCAGGAAACGCTGGGCATGGTTTTCTGGATGATGGTCGGCGGCGTGTTGCTGACCCTGATCGCGGCGGCCGGCATTGGCCGCGTGCTGCTGCAGGACTCCGTCAACCGCACGCGCGACGCCGAGCGGCGGCGCCAGGAGGCGGAAATCCTGCGCCTGCTGTCGCAGGAAAAGGAAGCGCAGGCCAAGGCCAAGAATGAGCAGAACCAGGCGGCCATCCTGCGCTTGATGAACGAATTGCAGAAGGTCGCCGACGGCGACCTGACGGTGCAGGCCACCGTGTCGGAGGATATCACGGGCGCCATCGCCGATTCCGTCAACTACACGGTCGAGGAATTGCGCGGCCTGGTGGGGCGCGTGACGGCGACGGCCGAGCAGGTCAACCGCGCCTCGACGCAGGCGCAAGGCATCTCCAGCAAGCTGCTGATCGCTTCACAGCAGCAGTCGCGCGAAATTCAGGGCGTCAGCGCCACCGTGGTCAAAATGGCCAATGCGATTACCGACGTGTCGAAGTCGGCCAGTGTCTCGGCCGACGTAGCGCGCCAGTCGGTGGCGGCGGCGCAGCAGGGGGCGACGGCGGTGGAAAACGCCATCAAGGGCATGCATGAAATCCGCGAGCAGATCCAGGATACCTCCAAGCGCATCAAGCGCCTGGGCGAATCGTCGCAGGAAATCGGCGAAATCACCGAGCTCATTTCCGACATCACCGAGCAGACCAACGTGCTGGCGCTGAACGCCGCCATCCAGGCCGCCTCGGCCGGCGAGGCGGGGCGCGGCTTCTCGGTCGTCGCCGAGGAAGTGCAGCGCCTGGCCGAACGCTCGGCCGCCGCCGCCAAGCAAATCGGTGCGCTGGTGCGCACCATCCAGGCCGACACCCAGGATGCGACGCGGGCGATGGAAAAATCCACGCAGGGCGTGGTCGAGGGCGCACACCTGTCCGACGCTGCCGGCGCTGCCTTGAACGATATCAGCCAGGTGTCGAAACACCTGGCTGAACTGATCCAGGGCATCTCGTTTGCCACCGGCACGCAGGCCAGCTCGGCCAGCGGCGTGGCCTTGAATATCCAGCATATCCTGAGCGTGACGGAGCAGACCCAGGACGGCACGCAGCAAACGGCGCAGTCGATCCACAAGTTGTCGATGCTGGCGCAGGAACTGAAAAACTCGGTGTCGCGCTTCCGCGTCGCCGCCTGAACGGCGCGCCATTCCAGGCGCGGCGTGTTGTGCGTACCGATTTTTTGCGCTACGATTTCTTTACCGAGGCATGCATGAGCACACCTGATAGTCCGCAGCAGTCCAAGCCGTTCGACAGCGAACCCCTGTCGTGGGTGATGCTGGAAATCCGCGAAGCGCTGGGCCGCTCGAAAACGGCGCTGTTCGAAGCGGGTGGCCGCGAGCGCGAGGAACGCGCCACGGCACTGCAGCATGCACGCTCGCACTTGCACCAGGCGCATGGCGCGCTGGTGATGGTGGACGTGGCCGGTGCCAGCCTGCTGACGGATGGCGCCGAACAGGCATTGACGCGCTTTCGCGACGGCAGCCTGGAATACACGCTCGACCATGCGCAGATCGTCGCCGGGCTGTATCAGGCCCTGATCGAATACCTGGAAGACCTGGTGGCCGGCACGCCGCCGCAGCCGACGCGTTTGTTCCCCTACTACCGCGACCTGCAAACCATGCTGGGCGCCGAGCGCAGTCACCCGGCCGACCTGTTTTTCCCGCCCCCGGCTATGCTGGAAGGCCATGCCATTGCGCTGGCGGACGCTCCCCTGGTGACCGATTATCCGGCCTGGCGCGGGCGCTTTGAAAAGTCCTTGCTGCCTTTCCTGAAGGCGCAGGATGACGCGGCGCGGCGCCAGCATGCGGGCGACCTGCACGCCACCCTGACCCTGGTGGCGGCCGCGCAGCAAGAAGCGCCGGCGCGTACCTTCTGGTTCGCCATGCAGGCGTTTGCAGGACTGGCGGCCAGCGGCGAGGGCATGGGCACGCTCAACATCAAACAGTTGTTCGGCCTGATCAATCTGCAATTGCGCCGCCTGGCGCAGGGCACGGCCAGCCTGCCTGCATCGATGCTGCGCGACGCCTTGTTCTTCATCGCCTCCGCCGCCGAGCCGACGCCGGAGGCGCGCCAGCTGCGTGCCGCTTTTGCGCTGGAGGGGCTGGTGCCCGCCGACGTGGAAGCGCGGCGCTACGGCCAGGTCGACCAGGATGCCTTGCAAGGCGCGCGCACGGCATTGGCGCAGGCGCGCGCCAGTTGGAGCCGTCTGGCGCAAGCCGACCTGGATCCTGACCTGGACGAAGCATTCGAACAGTCCTTGCAGCAGGTGGCGGCGCAGACCGACATCTTGAAGCAGCCGGCCCTGGCCAGCCTGCTGCGCGAATGCGCGGCCGTGGCGCGGCAAGCCGTGGCCAGCGGGCGCAGTGCGGCCTTGGCGAATGAAATCGGCATGGCGCTGCTGTTTGCCGACACGGGCCTGGAGCAGGTGCGCCGCCTGCCCGACGATTTCGCCGGCAATGCGGAAACCATTGCCGCGCGCCTGCAGGCGCTGCTGGCTGGCGAAGCGCCGCCGCCCGTCACGGCGGGCGAGCTGTCGCGCCAGATCGAACAGGGACAGACCGTCGCCGCGCTGGCCGAGGACATGAAGACGGGCCTGCGCCAGGTGGAAAAGGTGCTCAATGCGTACTACGCGGATGCCTCGCGTGGCGTAGCGGGGTCCCTGGATTGCGTCGCGCCCGTGCTGGGGCAGTTGCAGCAGCAGTTGGCCGGGCTGGGACAGGACGATGCGCGCGCCGCCGTGCTGCAGGTCGACGCGGCCGTGCGGCAGCTGGCCGGTGGTGACGCCAATGCGGATACCAATGCGGAGGCGCACGCCGACGCGCTCGACGAGATCGCGCAAAATGTCAGCGCGCTGGGCTTTTTTATCGATATGCTGGGCCGCAACGCGCAGGCGGCCAGCGGGCGTTTCCATTTCGATGCCGCCGCCGGTACCTTTCGCGCCCTGCCCTTTGAAAAAGTCGCCGCCGCCGGCGTCGTGCCGGTGCCCTTGCTCGACCAGGCCCTGGCGCCCGCCGCGCCTGCCGGCATGGATGCCGCGCCGGCAGTGACCGATGTCGATGCGCAGATGCTCGACATCTTCATCGCCGAAGCACGCGAAGTGCTGGCCTTTATCGATACCACGCTGGCCCTGCCGCGCGAGCAGGCCGCCAGCGGCGACCACCTGGCCATGCTGCGCCGCTCGTTCCATACCCTGAAAGGCAGTAGCCGCATGATCGGCCTGGCGCAGTTTGCCGAGGCCGCCGGCGCCATCGAGCGTGTCATGAATACCTGGCTGGCCGAGGCGCGCCCTGCCAGCGACGACTTGTTCACCCTGCTCAATTACGGCTGGTACCAGCTCAGCGAATGGGTGGCCGAACTGGAAGGCGGCGCAGGACGCGAGCGCGAGGCCGGCATGCTGCTGGCGGCGGCCGAGCGCGTGCGCGAAGGCGGTCCGTTCGAACTGCGCAAGCCGCGCCCGGCCGCGCCCGTTGCCAGCAATGGCAATGTGATCGGTTTTCCTTCCGCCACGGCGCCCGCCGCGCACGAAGCGCCTGACGATCACCTCAAGCATGTCGGCGAACTGCGCATCAGCCTTCCCTTGTACAACATCTATCTGGCCGAGACGGATGAATTGCTGCGCGTGCTGACGCGCGACTTCGGCGAATGGCGGCATGAACAGCGCGCCGTCAGCGCGGAGGCGCTGCAAGCCGTGCATACCCTGGCGGGAACGTCCGGCACGGTCGGCTTCCAATCTCTGCGCGACCTGGCGCACGCGCTCGAGACGGTGATCGAGACGGTGGTGCCGCCACTGGCCGGCTTGCGCGCCGCGCAGCACGATGTGCTGGAGCAGGCCACGCAGCGCATCGCGCAGATGCTGCAGGCGTTTGCGCTGGGCGACCTGGCGCCATCGCAGCCGGACATGATCGAAGCGCTCAACACCCTGTGGCGCGCATTGACGGCGGCACCAGGAGCGGGCAAGGAAGAGCAGCTCGACGCCCTGTTTGCCGCCGCTTACGCCAGCATCGTCGGCACGCCGGCGCAGCCTGCCGAAGCGCAGGCCAACGCCTTGGCCGAGATCCCTGCGGCGCAGCTCGAGACCTTGTTCGAGGCAACGTATGCGAGCATCGTCGCCGATGCGCTGCAGTCGGCCACGCCAGTCACGCCAGCCACGCCCGCAGCGCTGGTGCCGACGCCGACGCAGGACAGTGGCGCCAGCGATGACCTGTTCGACGCCGGTTTCGAGCACTCGCCGCCGTTGGAGCACGTGGAGCCGGAAGCGCCGGCGCCCACCATCATGCCGGCCGATGCGGCTGCGCTGCTGGCGGCGAGCGCCGGCATCAGCGATGAACTCGACCTTGATTTGCTGTCCGTCTTCCTGGAAGAGGGCGCCGACCTGCTGCCGCAGATCGGCGAGGCGCTGCGCAGCTGGCAGCAGCAGCCGCACGACAGCGGCCAGGCGCAGATGCTGCTGCGCACCCTGCATACCGTCAAAGGCAGCGCGCGCATGGCCGGCGCCATGCGCCTGGGCCAGCATGCGCATGAAATCGAGACGCATATCGAAAACATGCTGCACGCAGGTACCGCCACACCGCAGGCTTTCGATGAATTGCTGGCCCATTACGACCATGCGCTGCACCTGTTCGAACAGTTGCAGCAGCCCTTGCTGCCTTTGCCAGGCATGGAAGACACGCCGGCGGCCGAACCGAAGGCGGCGCTGGTGCGCGTGCGCGCCGATATCCTCGACCGTCTGGTGAACCAGGCTGGCGAAGTGTCGATTACGCGCTCGAAGATGGAAAATGAAGTGGGCGTGCTGGGCGCTTCGCTGTCCGAGTTTTCCGACAACCTGGCGCGCCTGCGCCGCCAGCTGCGCGAAGTGGAAATGCAGGCCGAATCGCAGATCGCCTCGCGCATGGCCGTCGGCAGCGAGCGCGATTTCGATCCGCTCGAATTCGACCGCTTTACGCGCTTGCAGGAACTCACGCGCATGATGGCTGAAAGCGTCAACGACGTGGCCTCGTTCCATGAAAACCTCAGCCACAGCGTCGATGCGGTGACGGACGACCTGGTGCTGCAGGCGCGCCTGACGCGCGAGCTGCAGCGCGACCTGATGCAGATCCGCATGGTGCCGTTTGCCAGCATTGCCGAACGCCTGTTCCGCGTGGCGCGGCAAAGCGCCAAGGAAGTCGACAAGCGCGTCAATCTCGATATCCGGGGCGGTGGCGTGGAAATCGACCGCAGCGTGCTCGAACGCATGGCGGCGCCCTTCGAGCACCTGCTGCGCAACGCCATCGTGCACGGCATCGAGCCGCGCGATGCCCGCCTGGCCGGGGGCAAGAACGAGACGGGCGAGCTGCTGATACAGGTCAGCCAGCAGGGCAATGAAGTGGCGATCGCTTTTTCTGACGATGGCGCGGGGCTGGACCTGGAACGCATCCGCGCCAAGGCGCACGGCGCCGGCCTGGTGGCGACGGATGCGCCTTTGACCGACGCGCAGGCGGCCGAGCTGATTTTCAAGCCCGGTTTTTCCACCGCCGACAGCCTGACGGAACTGGCCGGACGCGGTGTTGGCATGGACATCGTGCGTTCCGAGGCATTGGCCCTGGGCGGGCGCGTGGAAACGTTGACGCAGGCGGGACTGGGCATGCGTTTTACCATCCACTTGCCGCTGACCCTGGCCGTTACGCAAGTGGTGCTGCTGGCGGCGAACGGCAAGACGTATGCCTTGCCATCAGTGCTGGTGGAGCAGGTGTTGCACCTGAAAGGCGCGCAGCTGGAGCAGGTGCGGGCGGCCGGGTGCGTCGAGTCGCACGGGCAGTCGCTGGCGCTGCACCACCTGTCGGCCATGCTGGGCGAGACGCCGACGGCGCAGTCCACGCAGCGTTATGCACCCGTGCTGTTGCTGCGCAATGGCAATGACCGGCTGGCCTTGCAAGTCGATGACGTGGTGGGCAACCGCGAAGTCGTGGTCAAGCATGTGGGGCCGCAGCTGGCGCGCATGCCGGGCATCGCCGGCGCCACGGTGCTGGGCACGGGCGATATCGTGCTGATCCTCAATCCGGTGGCGCTGGCGCAGCACCTGGAACATCATCCGGAACTGCTGTCGCAATATGCGCTGGCCAGCAGCGAACAACATGCCGCTTCCAGCGCACTGGCCGTGCCAGCCGTGCGCGTGATGGTGGTCGACGATTCACTGACGGTGCGCCGCGTGATGCAGCGTTTGTTCGAGCGCGAAGGCTACCAGGTATTGCTGGCCAAGGATGGCGTCGATGCGCTGGAACAGCTGCATGCGCTGGAAGCCGCTGCCGTGCCGGCCCTGCTGCTGGTCGACGTGGAAATGCCGCGCATGGACGGTTTTGACTTGACGCGCAATGTGCGCAGCGACGACAAGACGCGCGCCATCCCCGTCATCATGATTACCTCGCGCAGCGCCGACAAGCACCGCGCGCACGCATTCGAGCTGGGCGTGAATGCGTATTTCGGCAAGCCGTTCCAGGAAGAGGAATTGCTGGCCGAAGTGCGGCGCTTACAAACGGGGGCGGGTTCCGAACTACCTCGGCAACCATGACAGGCGTGCATCGCCGCGCCAGGAAAATAATGAGCCTTCACGCCAAACTGAAAAAACTCGAAGACAAAGCCACGGCCAAAGGCGAGCATGCGGTCGCCGCGGCAGCAGCCCATCTGTTGCAAAATATCGACGCCATCGACAGGCAAATCAACCTCGTCGGGGCGCTGCACGAAGTGGGCTACCTGCAAAACTCGCTGAAGCCCTACTGGAATGCGTTCAGAGCCGATGAGTCAGCATGGATAGAACGCTGCCTGGCGAGGCTGCTCATGTCCGATCATGACTATTGGGCACTCGCCGCGCTGCTGGGATGCGATGGCCCGGCCACCATCGGCATCGCCATGGGCAAGGGATTCAACTCCGCCGCGACGCGGCTATATGAGCGTTTTGATCAACCCGATGTCCATGTCGATACCTTGTATTTGACAGGTGTGGGGAGGGTGCTGCATCCCATATTGGAAGTCGGTTATGACACCAGGGAAATGATCAATGTGGACGTGGGAAGGGCGCGGGCACTGAGTTTGGACAATAAGCTGGACAATGCGCCATGGCAGCCTGGTGACCCGCTGGGAACGGGGGGACTCTCCATTTCCATGCAGGCGAAACTTCCGCACGGCGCCTGGCGGTCGGCCTGGACCGCGTTCACGCCACCCGATGCCACCTGACGGCAGTGGCGGCGCCCGGCTTTGCTCCCGCCAGCTGCCTTATTTGACCACTTTGACGACTTCATAACGCTCCAGGGTTTCCTTGCGCGCCTCGTCGTGCTGTACCAGCGGTTCCGGATAGTCGCGCCCCAGCACGATATTTTTTTGCTCGAGCAGCATGCGTGGCACCAGCCAGGGCGCATGGATTTCCTTGTCGCCCAGCGCCTTCAGTTGCGGCAGGTAGCGGCGGATGAAGCGCCCGCTGGCATCGAATTTTTCCGACTGCGTGATCGGGTTGAAGATGCGGAAGTAGGGCTGGGCGTCGCAGCCGGACGACGAAGCCCATTGCCAGCCGCCGTTGTTCGAGGCCAGGTCGAAGTCATTCAGGTGCAGCGCGAAATACGCTTCGCCGCGGCGCCAGTCGATGCCCAGATCCTTGATCAAAAAGCAGGCCGTGACCATGCGCAGGCGGTTGTGCATATAGCCCGTCTGGTTCAGCTGCGCCATGGCCGCGTCCACCAGCGGATAGCCGGTGCGCCCCTCGCACCAGGCCGCAAAGGCGGCATCGGCGTCAAGCCCCGTTTCCCAGGCGATGGCGTCGTAGGCCGGTTTGAAGGCGCCGCCTTCCACATGCGGGTTCTGGTACAGGATCATGGCGTAGAAATCGCGCCAGATCAGTTCTGCCAGCCACACGGGGGCGCCATCGCCGCCGCTACCCCGGTCCATCAGGTCAAGTACGGTGCGCACCAGGTAGCGCAGCGATACGGTACCGAAGCGCAGATGCATGGACAGGTAGGACGGCCCCTTCAGGGCAGGAAAATCGCGTGCCACGTCATAGCGGGCCACGCGCGGCAGGAAATCCTCGAACAGCTTGCCGGCGCCCGACATGCCCGTGGGAATGGCCAGTTCGGCCAGGTTGCTCGCTTCGAAACCCAGCTCGCCCAAGGTCGGCAGGGGGGCAGGCGTGCCGGTGCGCGGCGGCGCCAGGCTGGCCGCGTGCGGTTCGATATCGAACGGCGCCAGGCAGCCGGGTTCGGCGCGCATTTTCTTCAGCCAGGCATTCTTGTACGGCGTGTAGACCGTGTACGGCTTGGCCGAGAGCGTCAGCACCTCGTCCTTTTCAAAGATGACCTGGTCCTTGAAACTGAACCACAGGCGCGCGTCGCGCGTAAGCGCCGCGGCTACCCTGGCGTCGCGGGCGATCGCTTGCGGCTCGTAGTCGTGGTTGGCAAACACGGCGTCGGCGTTCAGCTCGGCGGCCAGGCGCGGGATGGCTTCGGCGGCGTCCGCGTGCAGCACGATCAGGTCGCCACCCAGCTGACGCAGCTCGCCGGCCAGTTCGGCCACGCTGGCATGGATGAAATCGACCCGCCGGTCGCGGCGCGGCAGCGCTGCCAGGATGGCGGTGTCGTATACGAAGACACAATGCACGGCCTGACTCTGACGCAGGGCGTGATGCAGTGCAGCATGGTCAAATGCGCGCAGATCGCGCCGGAACCATACCAGGGAAGTCTTGATTGTCATTATTTTGCGTGTTCAGGGTCAAAGATAGGTTATTTTTTGCCGCCAACAGGGCTTTGTGGGCGCGCGCGTCGTGCCTTTGGCGTCTCTGCGGCCGCAATTCAGTGTAAACTACCGGGTATGTTCGTGGTGCTTTATATGCGACAGCGATTGTGCAATCAATTTTTCAATTGGCATTGAAATGCGTCTGCAGGCAAAGCGATGTTTGATATTGAACAAGCCATTGAGCAAGTCGTTGAGCGTGCAGGATGTTGCCGCAGGGCGCAGCGAATAAATAATTAATTTACAATATAACAAGAATAGCGCCTGGCATCACGGTGCGCGCCGCCCAATATTCGCGGCAGCTTGCGCCAGGCGTACGATAGCGGGGTAAGCGAGACTTGCCAGCAAGCCCACAGAGAGAGCATCGCGTATGAAAAAGAGTAAAATCGACCAGACTCTACTAGGGCATCGTTTGATGCAGGGTGTGGGAGAGCCTGCCGCGACCGGTTCCTCCACCTTGAATCTGGCCAATCACTTCCTGATCGCAATGCCGGCCATGCAAGATCCGATCTTCGGCGGCACGGTCGTGTACGTCTGCGAGCACAATGAAAACGGCGTGCTGGGCGTCGTCATCAACAAACCCACCGACATGACCATGGAAGTGCTGTTCGACCGCATCGATCTGAAACTGGAGGCTGGCAGCGACACGCCCATCATCAACGAGCCGATCATGTTTGGCGGCCCCGTGCAGGACGACCGCGGCTTCGTGCTGCATACGCCGGGCGCGCATTATTCCTCATCGCTGACGGTGACGGATGAAATCGCGTTTACCACCTCGATCGACGTGCTCGAAGCTGTCGCCAAGGGCGATGGTCCCCAGCGCATGCTGGTGTCGATCGGCTATTCGGGCTGGAGCCCGGGCCAGCTGGAAGACGAGATCGGCCGCAATGGCTGGCTGACGGTGGGTGCCTCGGCCGACATTCTGTTCGACTTCCCCATCGAGCAGCGTTACGTGGCGGCCATCAAATTGCTGGGCATCGATCCCCTCATGTTGGCATCGGAAGCCGGACACGCATGAGGTGGATGCCATAAACCTACTGCGCAGCCCACTTTCGGGCATCCGTTGCTCGCTGTACCTTTGTACAGCTCCGCTACTCAACCCGACATTGAGCTTGCTCGCTACGGTTTCTGACACCACCTATGTTGATCTTTATTATGGAAAAATGCTGTGACGAGTGACGCCATCGACACCATCCTCGCCTTCGATTTCGGCTTGAAACGCATCGGCGTGGCCATCGGCAATACCATGATTTGCCAGGCCAAGCCGCTCAGCGTGATCACGGCCACGGCGAATGAGCCGAAGTTTGCCGCCATCGATAGCCTGATCAAGGAGTGGGGCGCGAGCCGCATCGTGGTGGGCCTGCCCAGCCATCCGGATGGCACCGAACACGAGATGAGCGCGCGTTGCCGCCGTTTCGCCAACCAGGTACATGGCCGCTTCAACCTGCCGGTGGAACTGGTCGACGAACGGTATTCCTCGGCCGTGATTACCGCCAAGCGCGGCGAAGTCATCGACGACCGCGCCGCCGCCATCATCCTGCAACAGTATTTCGACGCGAATTATTAATCTGACCTTAGCCCTCCATCCCTGAATGATTAAGAACTCTATGCCGCATCTTACGAATCCTTCCCAACTCGACGCCGAGGCCCTGTATGCGGTCTTGCTGCAGCAGGTGCAGAGCGGCCTGGCGGGCATCCCCAACGTTGCCATCGTCGGCATCCATTCGGGTGGCGCCTGGCTGGCCGAACGCCTGGCGCGCGACCTGAACCTGGTTGATCGCCTGGGCGTGCTCGACGTGTCGTTCTACCGCGACGACTTCGCCCAGAAGGGCCTGCATGCCGACGTGAAGCCGACGCAAATCAGTTTTGACGTGGCCGGCGCCACCATCCTGCTGGTCGACGACGTGCTGTACACGGGCCGCACCACGCGCGCGGCCATCAATGAATTGTTCGACTATGGCCGTCCGGCCAAGATCATGCTGGCCGCCCTGGTCGACCGCGGCGAGCGCCAGTTGCCGGTGGCTGCCGATTTCGTGGCCGCCTTCACTGCCGTGCCGCCTGGCCAGGCCCTGGTCCTGAAGCAAGCCGACGATGGAAAATTCACGCTCACCATAGATACCCACCATGCTTAATCCGCAACTGAATAAACACGGCGAACTGCAACATCTGCTGACGATTGAAGGCTTGCCGAAGTCTATCGTCAACCACATCCTCGATACCGCTTCTTCGTTCGTCGGCATATCCGACCGCGATGTGAAAAAGGTGCCGCTGATGCGCGGCAAGAGCGTTTTCAATCTGTTCTTTGAAAACTCCACGCGCACCCGCACCACCTTCGAAATCGCCTCGAAGCGGCTGTCGGCCGATGTCATCAACCTGAATATCCAGGCTTCGTCGGCCAGCAAGGGCGAGTCCCTGCTCGACACCATCGACAACCTGTCGGCCATGCATGCCGACATGTTCGTCGTGCGCCACGCGCAGTCGGGCGCGCCCTACCTGATCGCCAAGCACCTGATCGACACGAAGCAGCCGCACGTCCACGTCGTCAACGCGGGCGACGGACGCCACGCGCACCCGACCCAGGGTTTGCTCGACATGTACACGATCCGCCACTACAAGAAGGATTTCACCAATCTGACGGTGGCCATCGTGGGCGACATCCTGCACAGCCGCGTGGCCCGTTCCGACATCCATGCGCTGACCACCCTGGGCGTGCCCGAAGTGCGCGCCATCGGTCCGCACACTTTGCTGCCGGGCGGCCTGGAACAAATGGGCGTGCGCACCTTCACCAACATGGATGAAGGTCTGAAGGGCGTGGACGTGATCATCATGCTGCGCCTGCAGAATGAACGCATGAGCGGGGCACTGCTGCCCTCGGCGCAAGAGTATTTCAAGAGCTACGGCCTGACGCCCGAGCGCCTGGCGCTGGCGAAACCGGACGCCATCGTCATGCATCCGGGCCCGATGAACCGCGGCGTGGAGATCGATTCGGCCGTGGCCGACGGTCCGCAGGCGGTGATCCTGCCGCAGGTGACGTTCGGTATCGCCGTGCGCATGGCGGTGATGAGTATTTTGGCTGGTAATCAGGGCTGATAGCCCAAGGACGAGTAAGCGAGCATGACGACACTACATATCAAGAACGGCCATCTGATCGACCCTGCCAACGGCATCGATGGCTTGCAAGACCTGTTTATCGCCGATGGCAAAGTGCTGGCCGTGGGCAGCGCCCCGGCCGGTTTTACCGCCGACACCACCTTTGACGCGGCCGGCCTGGTGGTTTCCCCCGGCCTGGTCGACCTGTCCGCGCGCCTGCGCGAGCCGGGCTACGAATACAAGGCGACCCTGGAATCGGAATTGCAGGCAGCCCTGCAGGGCGGCGTCACGAGCCTGGTCTGCCCGCCCGACACCGATCCCGTGCTCGACGAGCCGGGCCTGGTGGAGATGCTGAAATACCGCGCCAAGACGCAGAACAAGGCCCACGTGCACCCGCTGGGCGCGCTGACCATGGGCTTGAAGGGCAAGTCGCTGACGGAAATGGCGGAATTGACGGAAGCGGGCTGCATCGGCTTTGCGCAGGCGGAAGAGCCAATCGAAGACACCACCGTGCTGCTGCGCGCCATGCAGTACGCGAACACCTTCGGCTACACGGTCTGGCTGCGCCCGCAAGATCCGCACATCGGCCGTGGCGGCATCGCCCACAGTGGCCCGCTGGCGTCGCGCCTGGGCCTGTCCGGCGTGCCCGTGATGTCCGAAACCATCGCCCTGCATACGATCTTTGAATTGATGCGCGCCAGCCGCGCGCGCGTGCACCTGTGCCGCATCTCGTCGGCGGCGGGCCTGGAACTGATACGCGCTGCCAAGGCCGAAGGCTTGCCGGTCACCTGCGACGTTGGCGTGCACCATGTGCACTTGACGGACGCCGATATCGGCTTTTTCGATTCGAACGCGCGCGTCACGCCGCCGTTCCGCAGCCAGCGCGACCGCGATGCGATCCGCGCCGGCCTGCTCGACGGCACGGTGGACGCGATGTGCTCGGACCATACACCAGT
Source organism: Janthinobacterium algoris (assembly GCF_051380935.1). Lineage (NCBI taxonomy): Bacteria > Pseudomonadati > Pseudomonadota > Betaproteobacteria > Burkholderiales > Oxalobacteraceae > Janthinobacterium > Janthinobacterium algoris. Next base: position 69,405 of record NZ_JBNYXZ010000014.1, read on the forward strand.
CGACGACGATGAAAAACTGCTGCCCTTCGGCGAAGCGTCGCCCGGCGCCACAGGTTTGGAACTGCTGCTGTCGCTGGCCTTGAAATGGGCCGACGACTACGCGCTGGCGCAACCGCAAGCCGGTGCCCGTCCGCTGGCGCGCGCCGTGGCCAAGGTCACGTCCGACGCGGCCCGTGTCGCCGGCATCCCGGCCGGCAGCCTGGCCGTGGGCGAAGCGGCCGACATCTGCGTCTTTGATCCGGCCGCGCGCTGGACGGTATCGTCGGCGTCGCTGGCCAGCCAGGGCAAGCACACGCCTTTCCTCGGCTATGAGCTGAGCGGCATCGTCAAGGCGACCATCGTGGCTGGACAGGTGGCGTTTCAGCGTTAAAAATCAGATCCATGGACCGGGGCACGCTGCCCCGGCATCCCTTGTCTGCTCCCGGATTTCGGTTCTGGTTTATTTGTTGGTGTGATTTGAAACTTCTGCTTACCTACCGCCTCGCGCGCATCGTTATCCACCTGAGCTGCGGCATGGCCAAGAGCGCCGTGCTCTTTCCCTGGCTGGACCTGGAAGGGCGCAACCGGCGCATCCGCCGTTGGTCGACGCAGCTGCTCGATATCTGCGGCGTGCAAGTGGTGCATCCGGCAGACAGCGTGCCTGCACTCGACCATGCGATGGTGGTGGCGAACCATGTCTCGTGGCTCGACATCTTCGTCATCAATGCCGTCCACCCCTGCCGTTTCGTCGCCAAGGCGGAAATCCGCGCCTGGCCGATTCTTGGCTGGCTGGCGGGACGCGCCGGCACCATCTTCATTTCGCGCGGCAGCAAGCGCGACCTGCGTTTGATTTTCCAGGGCCTGGTGGATAAATTGACGGCGGGCGAGCGCATCGCGTTTTTCCCCGAAGGTACGACCGCCGCGCAAGGACAAATCCTGCCGTTTCACGCGAATCTGTTTGAGGCGGCCATCGACGCGCAAGTGCCGGTGCAGCCGTTCGCGCTCGTGTATGTGGATGGCCAGGGAGCTTTGCATCATGCCGTCGACTTTATCGGCGACATGAGCTTTGCGCAAAGCATGGTGGCGATTTTGAGCGGCCCGCCCATCACGGCGCGCCTGACCTGTTTGGCGCCAGTGGCGACGCTGGACGCACACCGCCGCGAACTGGCGGCGGCAACGCAGGCGGCGGTGGCCGCCGCGCTGCCGCTGGAAAAGCTGCCTAGCTGATTGGCTTAGTTCTTCACGTGCAGCCAGCGTGCATGCGCGGCGCGGGCCAGGTAGTCGAGGATGAAACCGAGTATGCCGATCAGCACGATGGCGGCCATCAGTTCCGAATATGCGAGGCGGTCGCGCGTGTCGAGGATGAAGTAACCGAGACCGGCCGACACACCCAGCATTTCCGCCGGCACCAGCACGATCCAGATGATGCCGATGGCCAGGCGCACGCCCGTCAGGATATCGGCCGTGATGCCCGGCAAAATCACCTTGAAGACGATTTCGCTGCGCGTCGCCGACAGGCTGCGCGCCAGCAGCAGCCAGTTCGGATCGAGGCGCGCCACGCCGGCCGCCGTATTGAGCAAAATCGGCCAGATGGCCGCAAACGCCAGCAGGAAGTACACGGGCGCGTCGCCCACGCCCAGCACCATCACGGCAATCGGCATCCACGACAGCGGCGAAATCATGCGCAGCAGCTGGAACAGCGGCATGGCCGCACCGGAAAAACTTTTCGACATGGCCACCAGCACGCCCAGCGGCACGCCGATGATGATCGCCAGCCCCAGGCCGACAGCCACCCGTTGCAGGCTCAACACCACGTGCAGCCAGATATCCGCGCCGCCCAGCATTTCCCGGAACGCCAGCGCCGTGGGCAGCGGTGCAAAGGCGGTGGCGATGGGCGTGGATTTCTCCAGCGCCGTCACGCCCATGGACCACAGCAGCAAGGCACAGGCCAGCCCCACCAGGGGCAGTCCGAACTTCGTGAACAACTTGCTTGCCATCGTCAGACCGCCACGGTTTCGCTGCGCAGCAGGTTGGCCGGCAAGCCGAAGGCGGCAGGGCCGCCGACGGCCGTGATGGCCTTGCGCACGAAGCGGTCATCGACCAGGTCGCGCGCGGCGAACTTCGGATCGAGCTTGGCCAGGAAGCGCGTATCGCCTTCAACCTTGGTGCGGCCGATGGCGCGCACCAGTTCTTCCGTGTACGACGCGAACGGATACGGCTGGAAGTCGATGCGGCGCTGCTGCCAGTTCTTGTGCACGATCAGGCCCTGTTTTTCGTAGCTGGCGTAATCGGTGGTGGCCAGCACCTTGGTCAGCACTTGCAGCGGATGCGGCGTGTAGCGATGCTCGCCCACGTTTGACAGCAGCTTGGCCGTATCGACCTGGTTCGAGCGCGTCCACAATTGCGCCTTGACGATGGCGTTGGTGACCTTCTGTGACCATTCCGGACGCGTGTTAATGTCGCGCTCGGACAGGAACGTGACGCAGCACGCATGGTTTTTCCAGACGTCGCCCGAGAAGCGCAGGATCTTGCCGATGCCGGCGTTTTCCGCCGCCGCATTGAATGGTTCGGCCACGATGTAGCCGGCGATGGACTTGCTGGCCAGGGCCGAGACCATTTCGGCCGGCGCCAGCACGATCAGGTTGACTTCATTCGGTTTGATGGCCGCGTTGCGCGCGCGTGTGACCGGCGTCAGGCCGTTGGCGCTGAGGATTTGCTGCAGCAGGATGTTGTGGATCGAGTACCAGAAGGGGATGGCGACCGTGCGCCCGCCCAACTCGGAGACCTTGTTGATCTCGTTAGCCACCGTCAGCGCGGAGCCATTGACGTGGTTCCACGCGACGACCTTCGCCGGGAACTTGGCGCCGTAGCGCACCCACAGGGTGGCGGGCGACAGCAAATGGATGACGTTGACCTGGCCGGCGACGAAGGCTTCGATGATTTGCGCCCAGCTGCGGAACAGGCGTGGCGTTTCCGCCTGCAAGCCTTCCGCTTCAAACATTTTACGGGCGTGGGCGACGAGCAGCGGAGTGGCGTCGGTAATCGGCAGGTAGCCGATTTTCACGGGTTGGTCGTCGCCTTTCGGACCTTGCTGGGCCATGGCGTCGCCGGCGAACAGCAGCGGCGAGGCGACGCTGGCCGTGGCCAAGGCCGACATGCGCAGGAAGTCGCGCCGGGTCAGGCCGCAATCGCAATCGGAAGAGGCGCAGATGTGCAGGGGTTTGTTTTGATCTTCGAATGTCATGGAAAAGTTCCGGTCGATTAATTGGGAGCAAAGGCGGGCGTTTGATCTTGCTTTTGCAGCGCTTGCAGGGCATCCAGAATGTCCATCTTGAGGGCGATGACCTCGGCGCTGTGGCCGATTCTGGGTTGGGCGATGGCGACGGGCCATTCGCGCATGATGTTGCCCGGCTTGCCGCCCATCAGCAAAATGCGGTCGGCCACCAGGATCGCTTCATCGATATCGTGCGTGACCAGCAGCACGGCCGTGTGCCAGCGGTGCACCACGTCGACCAGCAGCGACTGCATCTCGGCGCGCGTGATGGCGTCGAGCGCTGAAAACGGCTCGTCGGCAAACAGCAGTTCCGGTTCGCGCGCCAGCGCGCGGGCCAGCGCCACGCGCTGCGCCATGCCGCCCGACAGCGCGGACGGATACAGCTTTTCGCGGCCCTTCAAGCCCACCGCTTCGATGGCTTGCGCCACGCGCGCCTGGTGCGCTTCGCGCGTCAACTGCGGCTGGTGCTTGAAATCCAGGCCAAAGCCGGCGTTGCCCGTGACATTCAGCCAGGGCAAGAGGCTCGCCTGCTGGAACACGAGGGCGCTGCGCGGGTCCGGTTCGCGCATGGTCGCATCGAGAAACTGGATCTCTCCCGTCGATGGCGGCTGCAAGCCGGCCAGCACGCGCAGCAGGCTCGATTTGCCGCAGCCGCTGCCGCCCAGCAGGCAGACGATTTCGCGCTTGCGCACGCCCAGCGAGACATGCTGAAACACGGGCGCTGTGGCGGGATAGGCGTAGCTGAGATCCTGCGCCTGCAGCGCCCAGTCTTGCGCTTCCACTGCTGCCGTCATGCGGGCGCTCCTGCAGCCTTAGCCGCCTGCTGGCTATCGAACAGCTGCAAGGCTGCCTGCAATTGCGTCAGGCTGGGGGTGACGATGGGGATGAATGACGACTCGCGCCAGCGGCGCGCAAAGCCCTGCTGTTCGGCATTCAGGTAGGCGCGTCCACCCATGGCTTGCAGTTCCAGCATCAAGGCTTGCTGCAGCACGTCGGCCAGTTGTATGCGCAGGCGGAACATGGCTGGCGCCTGCGTCTTGAAGCGGCCATCGTGCACGCCGGCCAGCAAGGCAGCGACAGCGGCTTCCAGGGTCGCTTGCAGCGCTTCGATGCGCGGCGTGAGCTGGTTGCGCGAACCGGCGGAAATCTGCGCCGCTTGCGCCAGGCTGGCGCGCGCCAGGCCGATCGACAGGCCGCACTGCATGCCGAGGAACGATGGGCGCACCTGCGGCAGCCAGGCTGGCGCATTGTCGCTGATGATGTCCGCAGCGGGGATGTGCACCTGCGTCAGCTTGACGGAGGCCGTATTGCTGGCGCGCAGGGCGATCAGGTCCAGGTCGTCGCTGCGCTTGACGCCTGCCGTGCCGCTGTCGAAGGCGACGATGACGGGTGGCGCGCCGTCGTTGGGCGCCACGGCGGCCGCGGCGACAAAGCCCGCCTTGCGCAAATTCGTCACCCAGGCCAGGCCGCCGTCGACCAGCAAGCCGTCATCCTGGCGCGCCCCCGTGATTTGCAGCTGCTCGATGCCGGACAAGAATTTCATGGCGTTCGACAGGCCGCTGGCGCCCGCCTGCGTGCCCGCCAGCAGGCCTGGCAGGCGGCGCTCGGCCAGCGCGCGGTTCTCGCTTTGCAGTAGGAATTCGATGAAGCAGCGCTGGCCCCAGAAGACAAAGGCCGCTGTCACCGATTGCTCGGCCACTTTGGCGATGGCATCGATGGCGTCGCGCACGTCGCCGCCCGCGCCGCCATGTTCCTGCGGCACGCCGATGGCCAGCAACTGGTCGCTGGCCAGCGTCGGCAGGATGGTTTCAGCCAGTGCCGACGATTGGTCGAGCTGGTCGGCATGCGTGTGCAGCCAGTCAGTGAGCTTGCCCATGTCAGACGGCGCCGGGCAGGTAGGGCGTCAATTGCGGATTGACGGGCGTGCCGGCCAGGCTGTTGGAGAAATTGCACAGGGTAGCCAGGCAGATGCCCAGCACCACTTCCAGCGCCTGCTGCTCGTTGTAGCCGGCGGCCAGGAAGGTTTGATATTCGGCGTCGCTGACGGCGCCGCGTGTGGCGATGACGGCCGTGGCGAAGGCGGCGACAGCGTCCAGCTTGGCGTCCCCCGTCGGCTGGCCATGCTGCAGGGCGCGCACGATATCGGGCGTCTGTCCCGCTTTTTTCAGCGAGATGGCGCTATGGCCGGCGATGCAGAAGTCGCAGCCATGGATGCGCGCGGCCGTGATCTGCACCACTTCGCGTTCCATTAACGTCAGGCTGGCGCGTGCATTGATGCCGGAGACGGTCAGATAGGTTTCCAGGGCCAGCGGGGCATTCGCCAGCACGCCGATCAGGTTAGGCAGGAAGCCGTTGTTGGCGATGGCCTTTTCCACGAAGGGGCGGCTATCGGCCGGGGCGGTATCGAGAGTGTGCAGCGTCAGACGGGGCATGGGGTACCTTGCTAAGTTAGTAAGTCACCCAGCCATTATATCGGCCATGCCGTGCAGGTAACAGACGTCAGCGTCGTCCTTTTGTGCTCGTTCGTCTGCGAATGTGCGATTCTTGATTTCAGCTGGCCAGTTGACGCTGGCGCTGGTCGCGGCGGTAGGCACCCGGTTGCTCGCCCGTGACCCGCTTGAAGGCGCGCGTAAAGGCGGCGTGCGAGCGGTAGCCCACCAGTTCGGCCGCGCGTTCGACGGAGACGCCTTCGTGCAGGCGTCGCGCGGCGATCTTCATGCGCAGCAGGAGCAGGAATTGGGCCGGCGATTGGCCGCTGGCGCTGGCAAAATGCTTGCAGAAGCTGGCGCGCGACATGCAGGCCGCTTTGGCCATTTTCTCGATCGACCAGTCGTCGGCGGGGGCGTCGAGCATGCGTTCGAGCAGCGGCGAAAATGCGGGCTGGTGCAGCAGCGACAGCAGGCCGGCTGCCACCTGTTCGCCCTGCGCCACATGGCGGATCAGGTAAAAAAACAGCAGTTCGACCAGGCGCGCGATGAGTGGCGACGGCTGTTCCGGATCGCCGCCCGCCTCTGCCAGGATCAGGTCGAACAGCGCGGCGGCGGCGCTGAAGGCGGGTGCATCGCCGCGTATCAGCAGATACGGCGGGAAGGAGTCGACGATCAGCGCGGAGAGGGCGCCGCGAAATTGAAAGAAGCCGCAGGCCAGCGCCGTCGCCGGCTGCTCCGTGAGCGCCTGCAGCGGCAGCATGGCTTGCGCGCTTACCGCCTGCAGCGGATCGCTGTGGGGGCTGAGGAAATGCGGCAAGTCGCGCAGCAGGAAGACGCCATCGCGCGGGCCGAGCGCTATCGGCGCCGCGCCATCGAAATGCAAATAGCAGTGGCCATCGAGCACCAGGTGAAAGCTGCCCAGTTCCCGGCCCGCCGTGGAAGCGCGCCAGCGGCCACAGTACTGGCCCACATGCAGGACAGCGGTGTCGAGCTCCAGGCTGCCGAGCAGCCAGCGCGCCAGTCTGTCGGTATCAGGATGCATGGGATGGCACAGGCAAAAGCTGCATCATACGGGGCTTGGGCGGCAAGGCAAACGACCGATTTCGACTAAGCATATGCGCGCCATGCGTATCACTTGGCACTTACCGCTTGCCACTGTGCTGCTGGAAGGCGGGACAGTCCACTTGCAGCAGCGAGCGGTCTTCCAGGCACACGGCGGAGAGTTTTCCACCCCAGACGCAGCCGCTATCGAGGCCGATCAGGTGGGGCCGCAACTGCAGTCCCAGCGCCGACCAGTGGCCGAAGACGATGGTGTCGCCGGCGCTGCGCCGGCCCGGCACGTCGAACCAGGGCAGCAGACCGGAGCCCGGCGGCGCGCTGCCGCTCTCCTTCATCTTGAAGTCCATCACGCCGCCCGGCGTGCAAAAGCGCAGCCGCGTCATGGCGTTGACGATGCAGCGCAGCCGGTCGGCGCCCTGCAGGTCGTCGCGCCAGGCAGCCGGCTCGTTGCCGTACATGCTGCGCAGGAACGCCACCCAGCCATCGCTGCGCAGCATGGTGGACACTTCCTCGCCCAGGGACAGGGCCTGCGAGGCGCTCCATTGCGGCAGCAAGCCTGCATGCACGAGCACATGGCCCTGATGCTGCAAGACGAGCGGACGGTGGCGCAGCCAGGTAATCAATTCCTCGCGGTCGGGCGCGTCGAGGATCTCGGCCAGCGTATCGGACGCATGCTCCGGGCGGATGCCGTTGGCCACGGCCAACAAGTGCAAGTCATGGTTGCCCAGGACGCTGTCGGCCAGGCCCTGTTGCGCCAGCGCATGCACATGGCGCAGGGTGGCCAGCGATGCCGGGCCACGATTGATCAGGTCGCCCGCGAACAGCAGGCGGTATGGGCCTTCTGCCGCCGCCTGGATCCGTTCGATCAGTTCGACGGTTTGTGCATGGCAGCCTTGCAGATCGCCGATAAAGTAAGTTTTCATAGGTACCGAGGTGAAGTGAACTACGCACATGCATTATAAGCATGGCTGCCCTTAGTCGTTGGGTGCATTCTTTGCTGGCGCCTGATTGCGCCAATGGTTGCTCGGCAGGATAAATCCGGGCGCCGGTTAATCTGTATTGGCATTTGCTGTGGCTGAATGTCCCGCTGTTTTATATCGATAATCATTTTATGGCTCGCTCGCTGGAATGGATGACCTCGCCATGCCGGCCTTGCCAGCACGCCCATCAGACCTGCCGGAATGCCAATCATCCATGTTTACGCATTTTCCACGCGTGCTGCCTGCATACTCTTCATTTAATCTTAATGTTGGGCCGTGAAATAAATCCGGGGCCGTGATTCAATTGGCGATGGATTATGCAACGGTGCGCAAATGTTTATGCAATGTAGTATATTCCACGTGATTTTATTATTTAACAATGTAAAGGATATACCGGATGGATCTGTCAACGATGACGATGCTGGAATTGCGCAAGCTGGAAGATAATGTGAAGCAGGAATTGAACAGCCGCGAGCGTGAAGACTTGAACAAGGCGCGCGAACAGATCATGGCCATCGCGCAGCAAGCGGGCATTCCGCTGAAACAGCTGATACTCGATGGCTTGCACCCGCGCACGGGCAAAGTCGCGGTACGTTACCGCCATCCTGACAATGCAACTGAACAATGGACAGGCCGTGGCCGCCAGCCGCTGTGGGTCAGGCAGTGGGTGGAATCGGGCAAGTCCATCGATCTGCTGCGCGTATAATTCGGTATACTCTTGGCGCAGTGGCAAGCTGCCAGTCGCATGCTGCACCTTGCCAGGCACCCTATTGATACCCTTACTTATAGCGCCCATACCATGCTTCCATTGTCCAGAACGATCTTCAAGGCCTACGATATTCGCGGCATCATCGCTAAAACCCTCGATGCCAGCGTGGCCTACAAGATCGGTCAGGCATTTGGCCAGGCGGCCCTGGCCAAGGGCGAGCAGCGGGTCGTGATCGGCCGCGATGGCCGCCTGTCGGGGCCTGAACTGACGGCGGCGCTGGCGCAGGGCTTGCAGGCCGCCGGCGTCGATGTGATCGACCTGGGCGTGGTAGCCACACCGATGGTCTACTTTGGCACGAACGTGCTCGACACGCGCTCCGGCATCATGGTCACGGGCAGCCACAATCCACCCGATTACAACGGCTTCAAGATGGTGCTGGCGGGCGAAGCGATCCACGGTGTAGCGATCCAGGCGCTGTACCACAGCATCGTGGCCCACGATGGCAGCGCCAGTACCGAGGACGTTGCCAACCTGGGAAGCTACACCACGCACGATATCCGTGCCGCCTACCTGGAGCGCATCCTGGGTGACGTCAAGCTGGCGCGCCCGATCAAGATCGCCGTCGACTGCGGCAATGGCGTGGCCGGCGCATTTGCCGGCGACCTGTTCCGCGGCATGGGCTGCGACGTCATCGAACTGTTCTGCGAAGTCGATGGTAATTTCCCGAACCACCATCCGGACCCGGCGCATCCGGAAAACCTGCAAGACCTGATCCGCTGCCTGGCCGAGACGGATGCGGAAATCGGCATCGCCTTCGACGGCGATGGCGACCGTCTGGGCGTGGTCACAAAGGATGGCCAGATCATCTACCCTGACCGCCAGATGATGCTGTTTGCCGCCGACGTGCTGACTCGCCATCCGGGCGCGCAGATTTTGTATGACGTGAAATGCACGCGCCACCTGGCACCGTGGATCAGCAAGCATGGCGGCGTGCCGCTGATGTACAAGACGGGCCACTCGCTGGTGAAAGCCAAGCTGCGTGAAACGGGTGCGCCGCTGGGCGGCGAAATGAGCGGCCATATCTTCTTCAAGGACCGCTGGTACGGTTTCGATGACGGCCTGTACTCGGCCGCGCGCCTGCTGGAAATCCTCACCCGCGAAGCAGATCCTTCGGCCCTGTTGAACTCTCTGCCGCAGTCCGACAGCACGCCGGAACTGCATCTGGAATTGAAGGAAGGCGAGAATGTCGCGCTGATGGACATGCTGCGCCGCGACGCCGTCTTCCCCGGCAATGAACAGATCATCACCATCGACGGCTTGCGCGTGGAGTACGCGGACGGTTTTGGCCTGGCCCGTTCGTCGAACACCACGCCGGTGATCGTCATGCGCTTCGAAGCGGAAACGCCGCAAGCCCTGGCGCGCATCCAGGGACAGTTCAAGAGCGTGATCCTGGCCGCCAAGCCTGACGCCGTTCTGCCCTTCTGACAGCATGGCCGGTCAATCTGGCGCACAGGCGCCCTTGAAAATCCTGCTGGTGCGGGTATCTTCGCTGGGCGATGTGCTGCATAACCTGCCGATGGTGGCAGACATCGCCCGCCATTATCCAGATGCGACCATCGACTGGGTGGTCGAGGAAGGCTACACCAGCCTGGTGCGCCTGAACCCCCGTGTGAATACCATCTTCCCGTTCGCGCTGCGGCGCTGGCGCAAAAGCCTGGGCAAGAAGGAGACGCGCGCGGAAATCGCCGCCTTCTTCCGCAGCCTGCGCCAGACGCATTACGATTATGTGTTCGATACCCAGGGCTTGCTCAAGACGGGCATCATCATGGGCGCCGCGCGCCTGGCGCCGGGCGGACAGAAGGTCGGCCTGGCGAATGGCAGCGAAGGTTCCGGCTACGAAGGCATTTCGCGCATTTTTCACACGAAAAGCATTCCGCTCGACCCGCGCACGCATGCGGTAGCGCGCGGCCGCCTGGTGGCCGCCGCCGCACTCGGCTACACGGCCGATACGCCGGCCGATTTCGGCTTGCCGGTATTGGCAGGCAGCGAGCCGCGCCCGGACTGGATGGGCGAGGCGCCGTATTGCGTATATTTCCACGGCACGGCGCGCGACGCCAAGAAATGGGCGCCGCAGAACTGGATCGCCCTCGGCCATGCGCTGGCACCGATGCCGATTTTGCTGCCCTGGGGTTCGCCCAAGGAAAAGGCGGAAGCCGAACAACTGGCGGCCAGCCTGCCGAACGCGCGCGTGCTGCCGAAGCTGTCGATGGGCGACGCCACCCTGCTGGCGCGCCACGCGGCACTGGTGATCGGCGTCGATACGGGCCTGACGCATATCGCCGCCGCCTTCCTGCGCCCGACGGTGGAAATCTATGCTGATTCGCCGTTGTGGAAAACGGAAGGCAACTGGTCGCCGAACATCATCAACCTGGGCGACAAGGGTGCGCCGCCCGGCGTGCCGGAAGTGCTGGCCGCGGCGCAGCGCCTGCTGGCCGAGCATCCTCCCGCCTGACTTCAACGTTACCTATCATGCGACTTCTTTATACCCTTGCCTGGTGGCTGGCCTTGCCCCTGGTGCTGGCGCGGCTATGGCTGCGCGGACGCCAGGAACCCGGCTATCGCCAGCATTGGGGCGAGCGCCTGGGCTGCTACGGGCGCCAGCCGACACCTGCGGATACCATCTGGCTGCACGCCGTCTCCGTCGGCGAGACGCGCGCGGCCGAGCCGCTGATCGATGCGCTGCTGGCCGCATGGCCCGTTTGCCGCATCGTCCTCACGCACATGACGCCCACGGGACGTGCGACCGGTAAAACCCTGTTCGCCAAGCACGGCGCGCGCCTGGTACAAAGCTACCTGCCGTACGACACGGGCGCCATGCCGGCCAGTTTCATCCGTCACTTTGCGCCGCGCATCTGCATCCTGATGGAGACGGAAGTGTGGCCGAATTTGATCCACCAATGCAATCGCCACGGCGTGCCCGTGGTGCTGGCCAACGCGCGCCTGTCGCAGCGCTCGCTGGGCAAGGCGCAGCGCCTGGGTAAACTCATCGCCGATGCGGCGCGCGGCATCACCCTGGTGGCGGCGCAGACGCAGGACGACGCCGATCGCGTGCGCCAGCTGGGCGTGCAGGAGGTGGTCGTCACGGGCAGCATCAAGTTCGACGTCGTCGTGCCCGAGGCGGCCCTGGCGACGGGTTCCTGGCTGCGCGGCGCCATCGGCACACGCCCCGTGCTGCTGTGCGCCAGCACGCGCGAAGGCGAAGAGCCATTGATTCTTGATGCCTTTACCCGCGCCAGCCTGCCCGCCAACGTGCTGCTGCTGATCGTGCCGCGCCATCCGCAGCGCTTCGACGAGGTGGAAAAACTGGTGCTGACGCACGGCCTGGCCGTGCAGCGCAGGTCCGGCCTGGCGCAGGACGACGCCGTTGCTGCGGGCACGCAGGTGCTGCTGGGCGATACCATGGGCGAGATGTTTGCATATTACGCGGCCTGCGATTGCGCTTTCGTCGGCGGCAGCCTGCTGCCGCTGGGCGGGCAAAACCTGATCGAACCGGCGGCACTGGGCAAACCCGTGCTGATCGGCCCCCACACTTTCAATTTTGCGCTGGTGACCGAACAGGCGATTGCCGCCGGCGGCGCCGCGCTGGTGGCGGACGCCGACGCGCTGATGGCGCAGGCGTCGGCCTTGCTGCAGGATCCCGCGCGCCTGGCGGCTATGGGACAAAAGGCGCTGGCCTTCGCGGCGCAGCACCGGGGCGCCACGCCGCGCACGATTGCGGCCATCAAGACCCTGCTGCCCGTTTAATTGAACAAGACGGGGAGTTCCTGCGAGCGTTTTCTCAGCGCCTGCTTGGCGCCATCGTAATCGGGATAGATCGATTCCACGGTGGCCCAGAAGCGGGGGCTGTGGTTCATTTCCAGCAGGTGCGACAGTTCATGCGCCACCACGTAGTCGATCAGCGGCAGGGCGAAGTGGATCAGGCGCCAGTTCAGGCGGATCTTGCGCTCGATGGTGCAGCTGCCCCATCGCGTGCCGGCCGAGGATAGCGATAATGAATCGTAGCGCACACCCAGCTTGTCCGCATACAGGTCCAGCCGCGCCTCGAACAGCTGGCGCGCTTCATGCTGGAACCAGCCTTTCACTTTTTCCTTCAACTGTTGTTCGCTGCCCGCGGGCGTGACCCATACGTGCAGTTCATTCGTCTCGCGCTGGAAGCTGGCGCGGTGGCGCGGCGCCTGGTGCAGTCGCAAAATGATTTCGCCACCAAGATACGGCAGCACGGCGCCATCGACCCATGCCACGGGCGGGCGCTGCTGGCGCTGTACCTTGCGCTCGCCCCGCTCCAGCAGTTTCGAGACGATCCAGCCTTGCTTGGCGCGGATGGCGTTGTCGATTTCGGCCAGGGTGACGCGCTTGGGTGCCGTGACGCGCAAGCCGTTATCGTCGATCATGAAGCCGATGGAGCGGCGCGTTGAGCGGCGCAGGGCGAATTCGACGAGGTGGCTGCCCAGCTGAAGCTGGCGCAATGGCGGGCCATCGGCGGTGCGTGGCGGGGACGGCAGGGGAGGCGGGGCAGGACGAACGATGGGGGGCGCGGGTGCCACTAGCGGTGGTGCCACGGGCGGCGCTGGCGGTGCCGTGGGGCGCACCGCCGGGGGCGTGCTGGTCGAGACGTCGTGCGCGAACAGGTCCAGTTGCTGGTCGCCGACCTTGATGGTCTTCATCTGCTGGCGCAGAGTCGGCTCCTGGATGACCGCGCTGATGCCGTCTAGCCAGCGTTGTAGGCGTGAGGCGAAATGACGCGCATTTCTGATTCTATCCAATTTTCCACCTGTTGCATCATGCTGTCCGGGGTTTGCCCTTCCGGCGAAATCGGTTTGCCTATCGAGACGGTGATCAGTCCCGGGCGTTTGAGGAATGACTGCTTGGGCCAGCATTCGCCTGAATTATGCGCAATCGGCACCACCACGGCGCCCGTGGCGATTGCCAGGCGCGTGCCGCCGCTCTTGTACTTGCCGGCCTGGCCCACCGGAATGCGGGTACCTTCGGGGAACATGATAATCCATTGGCCGTCGGCCAGGCGGCGTTTGCCATGCGCGACCACGCTTTTGAAGGCATGCTTGCCCTGCTTGCGGTCGATGGGGATCATGCGCAGCAACGCCATGGCCCAGCCGAAAAACGGGATGTACAAAATCTCCTTCTTGAACACATACACGAGCGGGCGTGGAAGGCTGGGCAGCAAAAAGATGGTTTCCCATGCCGACTGGTGCTTCGACAGCACGATGGCCGGCGCATCCGGGAAGTTCTCGGCGCCCTTGACTTCATAGCGGATGCCGCAAATGACCTTGGCGCACCACAGGATAAACACGTTCCAGCGCGAGGTGACCCAATAGCGCTTGTTGTAGCTCAATGGCGCGGCAAAAAAGCACACGCAGGCCCAGACGATGGTGGCCACGATCATGATGGTCATGAACAGCAGGGATCGCAGGAACAGGGAAATATTACGCAATGCGGTTCTCCGAAAATTAGATACTGAATGCCACGGTGGGCGCTGGCGCCGCTGGCGCCTTGAGCAGGTGGCTGACCACGGCGGCCAGGTCGGGGAAGACCTGGCTGCCAGGCGGCAGGCCACCCGTTTCGTTGGTTTTTTCACCCTTGCCCGTCAGGACCAGGTAGGGCACGCAGCCGCTGATGAAACCTGCCTGCAGGTCGCGCAGCGAATCACCAACGGTGGGCACGCCTTTCAGGTTAGTGTTGTAGCGCTTCGAGATTTCATGGAACATGCCCGGTTTCGGCTTGCGGCAGTCGCAATTGTCCGCGCCCGCGTGCGGGCAAAAGAAGATGGCGTCGATATCGGCGCCCACCTGCTGCGCCAGGGTATGCATCTTCTGGTGGATCGCGTTCAGCACCGTCATGTCGAAGTACTCGCGCGCGATGCCCGACTGGTTCGAGGCGACGACGACGCGATAGCCGGCCTGGTTCAGGCGGGCTATCGCTTCGAGCGAACCGGGAATCGGCAGCCATTCGGCAGGCGACTTGATGAAGTCCGGCGAGTCATGATTAATGACGCCGTCGCGGTCGAGAATAATCAGTTTCAGCACCGGAGTGCCCATTATGCCGCCAGCTTGGAAATGTCGGCCACGCGGTTCATCATGCCGTGCAGCGACGACAGCAAGGCCAGGCGGTTGTTGCGCAGGGCGACATCTTCGGCCATCACCATCACGTCGTTGAAGAAGCCATCGACGTCGTCGCGCAGCTGCGCCAGCGTTTGCAGGGTGCTGGTGAAGTCGCCTTTGGCGAAGGCCGCGTCGACTTCCGGCTGCACGCGCGAGACGGCGGCGGCGAGTTTTTTCTCCGCTTCGTCCTGCAGCAGGGCCACGTTGACGCCATTGTCGGCAACCAGCTTGAGCGCTTCCTCGTTCTTTTTCAGGATGTTCGTGATGCGCTTGTTGGCGGCGGCCAGCGAGGCGCTTTCCGGCAGGGCGGCAAACGCCTGCACGGCTTCCAGGCGCTGAACGATGTCGTCCAGGCGGTCCGGATTTTGCGCCACGACGGCTTCGATTTCATTCGGCGAGAAACCGCGTTCGCGCAAAATGCCGCGCAGGCGGTCCAGCATGAAAGTGGTGACGTCCGCCACAGGGTCCTTGAAACCGGGGATGGCGGCAAATTGCGCAGCGGCGTCGCCCAGCAAGCTCTGGATCGACAGGGGCAAGCGCTTTTCCAGCAGCATGCGCAGCACGCCCAGGGCGTGGCGGCGCAGCGCGAACGGGTCCTTGTCGCCCGTGGGTGCCAGGCCGATAGCCCAGATGCCGACCAGGGTTTCGAGCTTGTCGGCCAGGGCCACGGCGGTGCCGGTGGCGGTCGATGGCAGGCTGTCGCCGGCAAAGCGCGGCTGGTAATGCTCGGAGGCGGCCAGCGCCACTTCTTCCTGCTCGCCGTCATGGCGCGCGTAGTACGTGCCCATGATGCCTTGTAGTTCCGGGAATTCGCCCACCATGTCGGTCAGCAGATCGGCCTTGGCCAGCAGGGCGCCGCGTTCGGCCAGGGCCGCGTCGTAGCCCAATTTGGCGGCGATGGCGCCGGCCAGCGACTTGACGCGCTCTGTGCGGGCGGCTTGCGTCCCCAGTTTGTTGTGGTAGACGACGTTGGCCAGCAGCGGCAAACGCGATGCCAGCGTTTTCTTCTTGTCTTGCTCGAAGAAGAACTTGGCGTCCGACAGGCGCGGACGCACGACGCGCTCGTTGCCGCCTATGATGTGTTCGGGCGTGTCCGTTTCGATGTTCGAGACGATCAGGAAGCGCGAGCGCAGCTTTCCTTCACTGTCGGTCAGCGCGAAGTATTTCTGGTTTGTCTGCATGGTGAGGATCAGGCATTCCTGCGGCACGGCCAGGAATTCTTCCTCGAAGTGGCACTCATACACGACCGGCCATTCGACCAGGGCCGTGACTTCGTCGAGCAGTGCTTCTGGCATCAGCACCTGGTCGGCACCGGCCTTGTCCAGCAGTTGGGCGCGGATGCGTTCCTTGCGCTCCTCGTTGCTGGCGATGACGCTGGCGTTGAGGATCAGGGACGGCGCATAGTTTTCCGCGTGCGCGATGGTGATAGCCTTGCCGTCGGTCAGGAAGCGGTGGCCCAGGGTGGTGCGGCCGGCGCTAAGGCCCAGCAGGGTCAAAGGCAGCACGTTGATGCCATGCAGTGCGATCAGGCTGTGGGCAGGGCGCACGAATTGCACGGTCGTGCCATCCGGGCGCTGATAGCTCATCAGTTTTGGAATCGGCAGCTTGGCGGCCGATTCGCTCAGGGCCGCCTGCGCGCCGGTGGCGAGCTGGCTGCCAGGGGCCGTGTAGGTGTAGAAGAAGCTTTCGGCCTTGCCATCGGCGGCGCGTTCCAGGTCGGCCACCGTCAGCTCGGGGAAGCCCAGCGCCGCCAGTTTCTTGGCCAGCGGCGGCGTGCCGTTGCCGTTCGCGTCCAGCGCCACGGAGACGGGCAGGACTTTTTCACGAATGGATTTATCGGGCGAGACTTCGCGCACGTTGGTGATGGAGACGGCCAGGCGGCGCGGCGAGGCATAGCTGGTGGCGACGCTGTCGGCTTCCAGGAAATCGCGCGCCTTGAGGCCGTTGACGATGCCGGCGGTAAAGGCCGCGCCCAGTTTGGCCAGCGCTTTCGGCGGCAGTTCTTCGGTCAGCAGTTCGATGAGCAGTGTTTGGTTCATGGTGTTCTTGTCTGGTACGGCGGTGTAGAGGCTCGAATGATGGAGGCTCGAAGTTAAGCGGCGGCGGGTTGGTCTGCGGCGGGCAGCATCGGGAAACCGAGGCGCTCACGCGAGTCGTAATACGCTTGCGCCACCAGGCGCGACAGGGTGCGCACACGGCCGATATAGGCGGCGCGTTCCGTCACCGAGATGGCGCCACGCGCGTCCAGCATATTGAAGCTGTGCGAGGCCTTCATGATTTTCTCGTAGGCGGGCAGGGTCAGTTGCAGCTCGATCAGGCGCTTGGCTTCCGCTTCGTAGTTGCTGAACTGTTCGAACAGCAGGTCTGTATTCGCGTGCTCGAAGTTGTAGGTCGATTGCTCCACCTCGTTCTGGTGGAAGACGTCGCCGTAGGTCAGTTTTTTGGTCACGCCGTTTTCTTCCCACTCGGTCCACACAAGGTCATACACGTTTTCCACGCCTTGCAGATACATGGCCAGGCGTTCGATGCCGTAGGTGATCTCGCCCAGCACGGGCTTGCAATCGAGGCCGCCCACTTGCTGGAAGTAGGTAAATTGGGTCACTTCCATGCCATTCAGCCAGACTTCCCAGCCCAGGCCCCAGGCGCCCAGAGTCGGGCTTTCCCAGTCGTCTTCGACGAAGCGCACGTCATTCTGTTGCAGGTCCAGGCCCAGTGCGACCAGCGAACCCAGATACAGGTCGAGGATGTTTTCCGGCGCGGGCTTGAGCACCACCTGATACTGGTAGTAGTGCTGCATGCGGTTCGGGTTTTCGCCATAGCGGCCATCTTTCGGGCGGCGCGACGGTTGCACATACGCGGCGCGCCAGGGTTCCGGGCCGATAGCGCGCAGGAAGGTGCCGGTGTGGAAGGTGCCGGCGCCGACTTCCATGTCGTAAGGCTGGAGCAGGGCGCAACCTTGCTTGTCCCAATAGGTTTGCAAGGTCAGGATAATTTGTTGAAATGTGAGCATCGTATGAGTTCGCCGCGCGGGAGGCTGCGCGCTGTAAGGGGTTGCTTGAAGCCCGGACGCAGTTAATCAAGCGCGTCCGGGCCGGAGTTTTGCTAATTTTAGCGGTTTTTACGGGCCCACTGTGACTCTTCGGGCAATATCGGCCGCTTATTGCTGCGCGGCGCCGCCACGGCGCGCGGCGCGCGACAGCAGGAAGGCCGCCAGCAGGGCCAGTGTGGCCAGGGCCAGCACCAGTTTATTGCCATACAAAATGTACGGCGTCATGCCGCCCATGCCTTGCACCTTGGCTGCCAGCGTGGCTTGCTGTTCCGGCGGCAGCAGGCTTTGCACCACGCCTTTGCCGTCGATGACGGCGGTGGCGCCCGTATTCGTCGAGCGCAGCATCGGGCGGCCCGTTTCCAGGCTGCGCATCTGCGAAATCTGCAGATGCTGCGGGATGGCGATCGAATCGCCAAACCAGGCCAGGTTGGAGATATTCAGCAGCACCGAGGCCGACTGCTTGCCATTGCGGTGGGCGCTGGCCAGCTGGCCCGCGATTTCTTCACCAAACAAGTCTTCGTAGCAGATATTCGGCAGCACCAACTGGTCGCGCACCTGGAGCGGCGCTTGCACGTCGGCGCCGCGGCCCATGTCGCCCAGCGGGATGGCCATCATGGCGACAAACCAGTGCAGGCCGGGCGGCACAAATTCGCCGAATGGCACCAGGTGGTGCTTGCGGTACTGGTAGTAGGGGCCAGCTGCGCTGTTGGGCGTGATGCCCAGGGCCGCATTGTAGAAGCGCTGCTGTTCGTCGAGCACGGGCATACCGAGCAAAATCGTGCTGCCCGTCTGCTGCGAATAAGTCGCCAAGCTATCCAGATAGCCGGGCGGCAGCTGGTGCGGCAGTACGGTGACAGCCGTTTCCGGCGTGGCGATCAGGTCGGCCGGCGCGCTGGTGATGGCGCTCTGGTACATTTGCAGGGCGCCCAGCACGAAGCCGGGGTCAAATTTCTGCTGCTGCGGCACATTGCCTTGCAACAGGCGTACCGTGATCGGGCGTCCGACCGGATGGGTCCAGTTTATGTATTGCAAGCTATAGCCTGCCGCGTACAGGGCGATGACGCCGCCCAGCGCGCTCCAGCGCGTGCGGTGCAGGGGGTGGACTAGCAAGAGCAGGGCACCGGCCGATAGCGCCGCCAGCCAGCCCAGGCCATATGCGCCGACGATGGGGGCAAAGCCGCCCAGCGGGCTGGTATTGTGGGCGTAGCCGGTGGCCAGCCACGGGAAACCCGTAAACAGCCAGCCGCGCGTCCATTCGAACAGGGTCCACAGGGAAGGTAAGATCAACAGCGTCATCGTCGGCAGCGAGAGTACCCAGCGCTGGCGCAGCCAGGCGGCCGCGCCCATGGCCAGGGCCACGTAAATGGCCATCAAGAGTGCCAGCAGGGCCACGGCGATGGCCGCCAGCGGCGCGGCCATGTCGCCATAACGGTGCATGGAAATGTACAGCCAGTGCGTGCCGGCCGCGCACCAGCCAAAACCGTAGGCCCAGCCGATCAGCGTGCCGGCCTTGACGTTCGCCGCGCGCAGCACCTGGTAGAACAGTACGCCCAGGCTGAGGATTTGCAGCGGCCAGTAACCGAAAGGGGCGAACGCCAGCACCGCGACGGCGCCGGCGATGGCGGCAGTCAGCATGCGCGCCCACGTGCTGCGGGGCGGTTTGGCGGGGGCGTTGGGATCCAAGCGTCTGAAACGCATTTACAGCACGCGCATGTCAGAGTTCCAGTTCCGGCACGTTGGGCAGGCGCTCGACGAGCAGCACGTGCACCTGGCGCGCGTCGGCGCGCAGCACCTCGAAGCGCAAATTGCCCAGGTCGAAAATATCGCCCTTGTGCGCCATGCGGCCCAGGTACTTCGAGACCAGACCGCCGATGGTGTCGACGTCGTCGTCCACCAGGTGGCTACCCACTTCTTCGTTGAACTGTTCGATCTCGGTCAGCGCCTTGACGCGCCAGCGGGGGCCGAACTGGCCTTCCTTGAGCGACAGGATATTGTCCTCGGCTTCATCGAAGTCGTATTCGTCCTCGATATCGCCGACGATCTGTTCCAGCACGTCTTCGATGGTGATCAGGCCGGCGACGCCGCTGTATTCATCGACGACGATGGCCATGTGATTGTGGTTGGCGCGGAAATCGCGCAGCAGCACATTCAGGCGTTTCGATTCGGGAATGAAGATGGCGGGGCGCAGCATGTCGCGCACGTCGAAAGTTTCTTCTGCGTAATAACGCAGCAAATCTTTCGCCAGCAGGATACCGATGACCTTGTCGCGCTCGCCTTCGATCGCGGGGAAGCGCGAGTGGGCGGTGGACAGGACTTCCGGCATCCATTCCTCGATCGGCTTGCTGATGTCGATGACATCCATTTGCGAACGGGGAATCATGATGTCGCGCGCACAGAGATCCGATACCTGGAACACGCCTTCGATCATCGACAGGGCGTCGGCGTCGATCAGCTTGCGTTCATGCGCATCGTGTAGAACTTCGAGCAATTCTGCACGGTTCTCTGGCTCGGGGGAGATGAGTGCGGTCAGGCGTTCAAACAGTGACCGGTGGGGCTTGACGTCAGTTCTGACGCCACTAGGGTGCTCGGGCATAGGAGGCGTGAGCCGTTGTTGCGAAGGGATATAGGATACACCAAAAGTGGGCCAATACCGGATTTCCCCGCTTTTGATGCAAATTTAATACGTTGAAGTGTGCCGTTGCCCGACGTTTCAGGCGTCCTGGCCCAGCACGCGTGCGCGCAAGGCTGCCACGTCCGCCTGCCAGTCGGCGAAATGCTCGCTGTCCTGCCATAGCTGGCGCAGTTCCGACGTTTCCGCCACGATCTTGTCCAGTGCCAGGCGTGCTTTTTCCAGCAACGGCGGCGTGACTTTCTTCTTGCAGGCAGCGACCCATGCGTCCACTTCGGCGGTGGCCGGGTCGTCCTCGCCCGGTTTGCCCAGCAGGCGCGCGATTACTTCCAGCGCGGCCAGCGCTTCGGCGGCAAACGGCGCTTCCAGTTCCGCTGCCTGGCTGTCGATGACGTTGTCGAGCGTCGTCTCGACCAGTTCCAGGGTTTTATATTCGTGCAAATCCTGCGCCCAATCCATGGCGTAGTCGTTGCCGAAGGCATCCAGTGCCCAGGTGCTCATGGCGCGCACTCCTGGTACGGGTCTGTGATGCCGAGTTTCGCGAGGATGTCCGTTTCCAGGCCCTCCATCTCGGTGGCTTCCTCGTCATCCATGTGGTCGTAGCCCTGCGCATGCAGCACGCCGTGCACGATCAAATGGGCCGTATGCTCTTCCACGCTTTTCTTTTGCTCTTGCGCTTCCTTTTCCAGCACGTCCGTGCACAGGATGATGTCGGCGCGCGTGGGCTCGTCGTCACCGAGTTCTTCGCCTTCGTTGTAGGCAAAGGTCAGCACGTTGGTGGCGTAATCCTTTTCGCGGTAGTCGCGGTTCAAGGTACGGCCTTCTTCCGCATCGACGAAGCGGATGGTGAATTCGGCCGGCGCGAACAGAGCCGCCTTGACCCAGCGGCGCACTTTCGGGCGCGTGATCAGGGTTTCCAGGCGGGTGTCCGGGTATTGCACGGACAGCGAGAGTTTATTTTTTTCGGACATTTTTGGCGGCAGCTGGTTTCAATAAGGGGAGTAACTGGGCGGCGTTGGCGCCGGCCGCCTGCGCCGTTTCATAGGCATCGACGATGCGGGCGACGAGCGGATGGCGCACCACGTCGCTACTGTTAAATTGCGTAAAGCCGATGCCGCGCACATCTTTCAGCACGTGTACGGCGTCGATCAGACCGCTTGTCTGGCTCTTGTGCAGGTCGACTTGCGTCACGTCGCCCGTCACCACGGCCTTGCTGCCAAAGCCGATGCGCGTCAAAAACATCTTCATCTGCTCGACGGTGGTGTTTTGCGCTTCATCGAGGATGACGAAGGCATGGTTAAGGGTGCGCCCGCGCATATAGGCCAGCGGGGCGATCTCGATCACCTGTTTTTCAAACAGTTTTTGCGTGCGGTCAAAGCCCAGCAAATCGTACAGTGCGTCGTACAGGGGACGCAGGTAAGGGTCGACCTTTTGCGCCAGGTCGCCCGGCAAAAAGCCCAGGCGTTCGCCCGCTTCGACGGCGGGGCGCGTCAGGATGATGCGCTTGACGGCGTCGCGTTCGAGCGCGTCGACGGCGCAGGCGACGGCCAGGTAAGTCTTGCCCGTGCCGGCCGGACCCACGCCGAAGCTGATGTCGTGTTCGAGGATGTCGCGCAGGTAGGCGATCTGGTGCGGCGTGCGCCCGCGCAGGTCGCTGCGCCGGGTTTTCAGCACGGGGCTGGCGATGTCCGGCTCGACGAAGGTGCTGATGGGCGCGTTGGTATGGTGTTCCGAGGCGGCGGACAGCCCTGCGCGCTGTTCCACCAGGGCCAGCTGCACTTCTTCCAGCGGCACGACCTTGTTGGCGATGGCGTAGAACTGTTCGAGAATTTCCACGGCGCGTACGGCATTGCTGCCGCCAACGATGAATTTCTCGCCGCGGCGGAAGATCGTCACGTCGAGAGCGGCGGAAATCTGGCGCAGGTTTTCATCGAGCGGCCCGCACAGATGCGCCAGGCGCGTGTTGTCCAGCGGCTCGGGGATGAAGTAATGCGGCTGTATCGGGGCTTTGGTTTTCAACTGGCTCTTTTCAATGCGGGTGCGCTGGCGACAAGTTCGCCGCGCAGGGTGTAGGAATGGCTTTCGGTGATGCGCACGTCGACCAGTTGGCCGACCAGCTGCAGCGCGTCCGGGCCGGCGTCGAAATTGACCACGCGGTTGTTTTCCGTGCGGCCTTGCAGCTCGCGATCAATCGTATCTTTCTTCGAGCGGCCTTCGACGAGGATGGTTTGCACGCTGCCCACCATGGCCAGGCTGTACTTGCGCGTGTTGGCGTCGATGGCCGCCTGCAGCTGCTGCAAACGGGCCAGCTTGACGTCATGCGGCGTGTCGTCTTCCAGGCTGGCAGCCGGCGTGCCGGGGCGCTTGCTGAAGATGAAGCTGTAGCTGTTGTCGAAACCGACGTCGGCGATCAGCTTCATCATGGCGTCGAAGTCGGCCTGGGTCTCGCCAGGGAAACCGACGATGAAGTCCGAGGAAATGGCCATGTTCGGGCGCACGGCGCGGATGCGGCGGATGATGGACTTGTATTCGAGGCCCGTGTAGCCGCGCTTCATGGCGCCGAGGATCTTGTCGGAACCGTGCTGCGCCGGCAGGTACAAATGGTCGACCAGTTGCGGGATCTTGGCATAGGCGTCGATCAGGCGCTGCGTGAATTCCTTCGGGTGGCTGGTGACGAAGCGCATGCGGGCGATGCCGGGAATGTCGGCCACGTACTCGAGCAGCAGGGCGAAGTCGGCGATCTCTCCCCCTTCCATCGCGCCGCGGTAGGCGTTCACATTTTGGCCCAGCAGGGTGATTTCCTTGACGCCCTGGGCGGCCAGTCCCGCCACTTCCTTCAGCACGTCCTCGAAGCGGCGCGACACTTCTTCGCCGCGCGTGTAGGGCACGACGCAGTAGCTGCAATATTTGCTGCAGCCTTCCATGATGGAGACAAACGCCGAAGCGCCGTCCACTTTGGCCGGCGGCATGTGGTCGAACTTTTCGATTTCCGGGAAGCTGATGTCGACCTGCGAGGCGCCGCTGGAGCGACGCAGGGCTATCATCTGCGGCAGGCGGTGCAGGGTTTGCGGGCCGAAGACCATGTCGACATACGGCGCGCGCTTGACGATGGCGTCGCCTTCCTGCGAGGCCACGCAGCCGCCCACACCGATCAAGAGGTGCGGCTTGGCCAGTTTCAGCTCGCGCAGACGGCCCAGGTCGGAAAACACCTTTTCCTGCGCCTTTTCGCGCACGGAGCAGGTGTTGAGCAGGATCACATCGGCATCTTCCGGCGTGTCGGTACGCACCAGGCCGTCGGAGGCGCCCAGCACGTCGGCCATCTTGTCTGAGTCGTACTCGTTCATCTGGCAGCCGAAGGTTTTAATGAATACTTTTTTCTGCATGGAGTCGGGTGCTTATCGGTAAATGTGGCGGCAAATAAATGGGGCAAAAAATGGGGCAAAAAATGGGGCAAATAAGTGTGGCGACAAGGGGGCTTGCGCCGTGCGCCGCCCAGGGTGGGGACGGTGGATGACCGGCCGGGCGCCTCTGGCTGCCCGGTGGCAGGCTCGCTGCAAGTTCAAGCCATAGTTTAGCGTAAATCGCCGGGACGGGCCATGGCGCGCTGATCTTGCCGACCAGATTGCAGCGTGAATACGGCGCACGACATGACGATGCTGAAAAGCATTTATTGCCGTGCGACACCATTGATTTGTAACAAGTTGCTGCAAAGCCTTGTGCGCGCCCGCTGGCATCCTAATGTGTTGAAATAGCATCGTTTCCAAGCCAACCAGCAGCTTGATTGATATTTAACAATCAGGAAGTTTGCGCGAGGCGCAGATGCGGCCTGTTTGGGCTAGTATATTGTCTTATATGCAATTCATTTTAGTGAATTGCACGTGTTTTACTCACGCGGCATGCTGCACACGTTGGCTGAACGTGGCTGTGCGAGTCCTGTGCAGGCAGTGCGAGAAGGAGGGAAGAAGGAGGGGAGGCTGAATCGGATGGGAAGACGTTTATTTAAACACTCTAAGCCAGCCTTAAGTTCGTATCGGCATTATTTTCTACATTCACCAGACGAGGAAAAATCATGGCACATCATGCATTAGCATCGCAAGAGAGTTACAACCCGAATCACCTGCTGGATATTCTGCTGAGCAAGATGCAGCTGAAAAACGACGCAGCCCTGTCGCGCCTGCTTGAAGTGGCGCCACCCGTCATCAGCAAGATCCGCCACCACCGCTTGCCGGTCGGCGCCTCGCTGTTGATCCGCATGCACGAAGTGACGGGCATGAGCATCCGTGACCTGCGCGACTTGATGGGCGACCGCCGCACCAAGTATCGTCTGTCCGACGCCCAGGGTCGTCCAAAAGCGGAAGACCGCGGCGATGCGCAAGAATCGAATTACGCGCACTGATGTGGTTGCGCGCTGACTGTGCCGCTTGCGTAGCTGCTGGCGGCAACAGGCTGGCGCGGACCGGGCAGCATGGACCGGGTAAGATGGATATACCGCAGTACCCATAACGGCTTTCGCTTCGCGGCGAGAGCCGTTGGCATTTGGCGCGGCGGTTAGCTCAGCAGTGCCGAGGTGATTTCGTCGTAGCGCAGCTCCGTTTCACGGAACAGTTGCAGATACGTGTCTTCGCCCAGGCCCAGCGCATCCCAGGCCACCGGCGAGACGCGCGGCACCATGTCGTCGCCCGCTTGCGCCAGGTCGAGCGCGCAGACGATAGCATTGGCCACGTGGATCAGCGCTGCCAGGAAGCCGGCCCCCGGCGCTTCCGGCTGCAGGTAGTTGGCCAGTGCCAGGTGCATGGTGTCGGAAAAATTCCAGTGCTCGGCCAGTGCCACGCCTGCCTGCACATGGTCCACGCCCAGCACGGCCCGCTCCGCTTCGAGCAGGCTGCTATCGTGCGTTGCCTGGTGCGCGATGACTTGGGCGTAGTGCGCGGGAAAACTGCTGACCAGCACCAGACGGCCGATGTTATGCAGCAAGCCGGCCGTAAAGGCGTAATCCTGGTTAAAGCGGATCTGCCGCGCCAGCACCTTGGCGCAGGCGGCCGTCGCCACCGAATGGCGCCAGAAAGCCTTGTCGTCGAAGCCGGGACAGCGTCCTTCCGGGAAGCAACCCGTGATGGCGGCGGACGTGATCAGGCTGCGCGTGGTCTGGAAGCCCAGGTAGGTAATCGCCTGCTGGATGGTGGTGGCCTTCACTTGCAGGCCATATTGGGAAGAGTTGGCCAGGCGCAAGGTTTTCGCCGTCAGCGCCTGGTCGTACGACACTTTTTTGGCCAGCACGGAAATATCGACGTCTTCCTGGTCGATGCTGTTGAGTAACTCCATCACGACGGCGGGCAGCGAGGGCAGGTTATCAAGGTGGGCGACGATATCGTCTAGGGTCAACTGGGTGCTCATGTCGCGTCTCCCGTACCCAGGCGGTATTGCATGACATAGCTGCGCAGCAAGGTGGTGGCCGCGTCCTCGGGATCGTCCGGATCATGCTTGCGGAACAGATGGGCTAGCCGCGCGCTGTGGGCCGCTTGCTGTGCGGCGATTGCTTCCGGCGAGGGCGGCGGCGCCTGGATCGGCAGCATGTCGATGCCGTGGCGCGGCATCAGGGCCAGCATGTTTTCCGTCAGTACCGCGCCTTGCGGCAACAGCACTTGTCCATGCGCGTCGAGCAAGACATCCGACAAGACCATGCCAGGACGCACTTGTTCAAGGGGTAGATGTTGATGCATGACCGCCATGACGACTCCTTAGATGATTGCGGGATATTACCATTGCCATGACGCAATGTCTCAACCTGTATCAAGACCACGCTGGAAAACGGGGCTGCTGTAAATCTTGCCAATAAGCATGTCATACCGTACATTTGCTTCAGGCTGTTGTCCGCTGACGTATCTGCGCCCGCACCGCGGGCCGGCGAGCTGCCTGGTCCGGGGAGTGTTGATCGATGGTGAGTATCCAAGTCCGGCTGACCCTGCTTTTTGTCGTGATCGTCACCTTGGTGTTGGGCATTTCCGGCAGCTATACCCAATATACACTGAGCCAGGAACTCGAATCGGGCAGTGCGCGCCTGCGCAGCGGCGTGCTGACGCGCTTGCAGACCAGCTTGCCTTCCGCCCTGTGGGACCTCGATAAATCCAAGGTCGACAGCATCGTCGCTGCCGAAATGCTGCCGCCGGAACTGGTCGGCATCCGCGTCTACGATGCTTCCGTGGGCCTGTTCGCGGGCGAAGTGCGCGATGCGGCCGGCACCTTGGTGCCTTTGACCTCCGACGTGGCCATGGGCGGCATGCCCGTCGAGGCGCCGCTGGTGTTCCGCGACGCCGTCGCGGCGGCCACGGGTGGCAAGCCGGTGATCGTCGGCAAGGTCATCGTCAATTTCAGCCGTGCGCAGATCGATGCGGCCCTGCGCAGCGAAGTGCGGCGCAAGGTGCTGGAAGTGTTGCTGCTTGACATCATCCTGGTGGGTGCTCTGGCGCTGAGCCTGCGCATCGTCTTCGGGCCCTTGAAACAGTTGCGCGACGGCTTGATCGACCTGGCCACGCGCGGCAGCGATGAGGTCGAGGAGTTGCCGGAAAACCGGCGCGACGAATTGGGCGACGTGATCCGCGGCTTCAATGCCGTGCAGCGCAAGCTCAAGTCCATCATCGAGGGCAGCCGCGAGGCGGAAGACATGGCGCGCCGTTCGCAGCAGGAGACGGCGCAGGCCATGGACGAGCTGCGCCGCGCGCAGGAATCGTTGCTGCAGTCGGAACGCCTGGCCTCGCTGGGCAGCCTGGTGGCGGGCGTGGCGCATGAAATCAATACCCCGGTCGGCATTGCGCTGACCAGCGCTTCGGTGCTGAAGGAAGCCACCGATCACATCAGTGCAGCGGTGGCCGGCGGCAGCGTGAAGAAAACCGATATCGTGCGTTACCTGGAAACGGCCAGCGAAAGTGCGCGGCTGATCATGAACAATGCCTACCGCGCCGCACATCTGATCCACAGCTTCAAGCAGATCGCCGTCGACCAGGTCAGCGAGGCGCGCCGTTTGTTCGAATTGCGCGACTATATCGGTGAAGTGGTCTCGAGCCTGCAGCCGACCTTGAAAAAGACGCGCATCAGCATCGATATCCATTGTCCGCCTGACATCATGCTCGACAGCTATCCGGGCGCGCTGGCGCAGGTGCTGACCAATTTGGTCTTGAACTGTGTCGAGCACGCCTTCGATGCAGATACTGCCGGTAACATCCATATCGGCGTGCGCCGCGACGGCGAGTGGATCTCCATGCAGGTGCGCGACAACGGCCGCGGCATCGCGCCCGATATGCTCGACCGCGTGTTTGACCCGTTTGTCACCACGCGGCGCGGACAGGGCGGCACGGGCTTGGGCTTGAATATCGTGTTTAACTTGATTGCCAAGCAGTTTGGCGGCACCATCACGGTCAGCAGCACGCTGGGGCAGGGCGCGACATTCCTGCTGCGTCTGCCCACGGTGACGCCGTTACCTGACAGCACCAGCAGCCAGGCATAGGCAAGGAGAAGAGACATGGCACAGCTAGAAAACAGTCAGCAAGTCGCGTTTTTGCGCGGGATCAATGTGGGCCGTGCCAAGCGCGTGGCCATGGCCGATCTGCGCAAGCTGCTGGGCGACTTGGGTTTTGCGCAGGTACGTACCGTACTCAACAGCGGTAACGTCGTATATGAGGGGGGCAAGGTGGCACCGGCCGAGGCCGCTGCCCGCATCGAAGAAGCGCTGGTACTGAAACTGGGCGTGGCGGCCAGGGTGACGGTGCTGTCGGCCAGCCAGTTTGCCGAACTGATGGAGCAGAACACCTTGGCGCCCGCGGCCGATGCCGCCCGTCTGCTGACGCTGGTGCTGAACAATCCTGCCGACGTGCAGCGCCTGGCGCCGTTACTGCAGCGGCCGTGGCAGCCGGAAGCGCTGGCGCTGGGGCGGTGGGCAGCGTATGCATGGTGTCCCGATGGCGTGCTGGCCAGCAAGGTGGTGGCGGCGCTGGGCGTACTGCTGGGTGATGGCGTCACCTCGCGCAACTGGGCCACCATGCAAAAATTACATGCGCTGCTGAACGGGCCCGATGCGGCTGCCACATCCTCATTTTCCAAGGAGTACTGATGCCTGCCATTACCGGCGCATTCGACGTCACCATCAGCCCGGAAACCTTGTCGGACACGGCCGCGCAGTCGGGGTTGGGACGCTTGTCGCTAGCCAAGCGCTACCATGGCGCTCTCGACGCCAGCGCACAGGGCGAGATGCTCAGCGTGCGCGCTGCCGTGGCCGGTTCGGCAGGCTATGTGGCGCTGGAACGGGTCGAGGGTGCCCTGGACGGGCGCCACGGCAGTTTTTATCTGCAGCACAGCGGCAGCATGACGCGCGGTGCGCCCGCCTTGTCGGTGACGGTGGTGCCCGATACGGGGACGGGCCAGTTGCAAGGGCTGTCGGGCAGCCTGGCCATCCGCAGCGAAGACGGCAAGCATTATTATGATTTCACGTATGACATTGCTGAGACGCCATGAACTGGGATATCGTCAAGGGCGTGCTGATCCTGCTGGTCGCCGTCAGCGCCCTGGGCATGGCATTCGTACTCATGTCCGCCTCGGGGCCGGACAAGGCAGGCTGCATCGCGCGCGCCCTGAAATCAGGCATTCCTGTGGGTAATATCGAGAGAGTCTGCCGTCTGCTGGACAAGTCGTAGCGCAGATAAAAAATTCCGCGCAAGGCGGAATTTTTTACGCTGGCGCCATGACGCCGCACAAGTCGCTTCAACTATCGAATTTTTCCTGTTTTTCACCGTGCATGCTCAAGGCCAGCAAACCCAGTCCCACCATTAACATCGAAACCATGCTCGCTTCTGGCACGGGCGCAGGTACATTGGATTGCTGTGCAGGCGCTGCCGTGATGGGCTTGGGAGGTGCCAGGGTGCCATGGCGTGCGCCGTTGCTCCAGTGTGACACCGTAATCGCGGTACTGCTGGCCAGCAGGCGCGCGTACGGCAAGTCCGGCGTTTCCCAGCCGGGATTGTTATTCAAGCTGATGCTTTCATCGATCGTCACAGCTTCGCTGGCATCGTGTAGCTTGCCCACCGTCGTATCGCTGACTGCCGCCACGCTCCATGCACTGGCCGACAGCGCCAGCATGGCCACGCATAGCGGCTGAAAGATCTTCATCTTTGACTCCTTGGTTCACCGTTCGGCGCGGCCGAAACCGGCCTGCGCCTGGACGGACAATGCGCCTGTACGGGGGCGTATCACGATTTTTCTGATGAGGCCTTATTACAGCACAAATCGTGGCAATTTTGCTACGTAAATTTGCATTAAATTACGAATATTTATCATTTTGATAGTGCGAAGACTATCGCTGCGGCACACTTTGCATGAGCACGCTATCGTTGAAAAACACTGTTGTTTTTTTGTGCGAATCGCCAGCAGGAAAACAATATATTGATTAGTATATTGTTTATCGCACGATGCACAACATGACCGCCTGTGGGAGGGCAAGATGGAGACAGTTGCAACACAACACGCCGAATACAAGCTCGATGCCATGCGCGCCTCGGCCTACAAAGCCAGCGCGCTGCTCAAGGCCATGGGCAATGCCGACCGCCTGATGCTGCTGTGCCAGCTTTCGCAGGGCGAGCATTGCGTCAGCGACCTTGAGCAAAAGGTGGGCATCGGCCAGCCGACCCTGTCGCAGCAACTGGGCGTGCTGCGCGAGGAAATGCTGGTGGCCACGCGGCGCGACGGCAAACAGATTTATTACCGTGTCGCCAGCGCATCCGTGTTGGCCGTGCTGCAGGTGTTGTACGCGCAATTTTGCGCGCCGCGCCCCCTGTTCAACGACGAAGCGGACTGACCTTGCCATGAATATAGCCTGGCAACACTTCACCCCCTGGGCCTCGCTGGCCGGCGGCATGCTGATCGGCCTGGCGGCTGCCCTGCTGATCCTGTTCAATGGCCGCATTGCCGGCATCAGCGGCATCCTCGGCGGCCTGCTGCGCCCGCGCCAGGGCGACCTGGGCTGGCGCATCGCTTTTCTAGCGGGCCTGATCGGCACGCCCCTGTTGTATTCGCTGTGGCAAGCCTTGCCGCCTGTACAGATCGACGCGGCCACGCCGGCCCTGATCGTCGCGGGCCTGATGGTGGGCGTGGGCGTGCGCTATGGCGCCGGCTGCACCAGCGGCCACGGCGTGTGCGGCCTGTCGCGCCTGTCACCCCGTTCGCTGGCGGCCACCATGGCCTTCATGGCGGCCGGTTTCCTCACCGTGTATCTGTTGCGCCATCTGTGAGCAAGCCTATGAGCAAGCTACTCCTTTCCCTGTTAAGCGGCCTCGTCTTTGGCTTGGGCCTGATCGTTTCCGGCATGAGCAACCCGGCCAAGGTGCTTGGTTTCCTCGACCTGGCAGGCGCCTGGGACCCGTCGCTGGCGCTGGTGATGGGCGGTGCCATCGCCGTGGGCCTGCCTGCGTTCTGGCTGGCAGGACGGCGCAGCACGGCGCTGCTGGGCGAGCCCATGCAATTGCCAGCGGCGCGGCGCATCGACCGGCGTTTGCTGCTGGGCAGCCTGGCCTTTGGCGCAGGCTGGGGCATCGCCGGTTTCTGTCCCGGTCCCGCCCTCGTATCCCTGCTGGCGGGCCAGCCGAAGGCATGGATTTTTGTGGGCGCGATGCTGGCCGGTATGGCCCTCTTTGAAGTACTGGAGCGCCGCAAGGCACCCGCGCCGGCCTGAGACGGTACAATCTGGCGCATCGTCACTCTGGATACCCGCATACATGAAGACCGTGATTTTCCGCGCCGGCGCGCGTGCCGCCCTGCTGTGCAGCGTGCTGGCGCTGGCTGCCTGCGGCAACTTGCTGAAGAAGACAGCGCCGCCCGCTCCCGCGCCCGTGGCCGATACCTTGCCCAATCCGCAAGTATTGCTGCTGGGTGAAGTGCATGACAATGCGCAAGGCCAGCGCCTGCGCGTCGAGGAGTTGCAGCGCCGCCTGGCGGCTGGCTGGCGTCCCGTGATTGTCATGCAGCAGTTCGACCGCGAAAACCAGGCCTTGCTGACGCGCGCCGCGCGCGATTGCGCCGACCCCGACTGCATCATCCGCGTGATGGAACAGCCGCGCTGGGACTGGAGCTTGTACCGGCCCGTGCTGGACCTCGTCATCAGCTACCAGCTGACTCTGGTCGCCGGCAATTTGTCGCCGGCCGATGCCTCGCGCATCGTGCGCGACGGCATCCAATCGGCGATGCCGCCCGCCATGGTGGCCACTTACCTGGCCGCGCCCGTGCCGGCCGATATCCTGGACGGGCAACAGAAGGAGGTCCAGGCGGCCCGCTGCAATATGCTGCCCGAGATGATGATCAAAGGTGTCGTCAACGCCCAGGTGGCGCGCGATATCTGGATGGCCAAGCTGATCCGCGACCAGGCGCCGCGCGATGTGGTGCTGATCGCTGGCAATGCGCATGTGCGCAAGGATATCGGCGTGCCCCGCTGGCTGAAGCTGGCCGACCCGCAACTGAACGTGCGCAGCATCGGCTACCTGGAGCAGGGCGGCAGCGGCTACAAGGGCACGTTCGACTTGACGCAAACCATGCCGGCGCAGTCGCGTCCGGACCCGTGCGCGAAGTTCAAGCAATAAAACAAGCAATATATCAAGCAATAAGCGCTACTGCTGCACCCGCACCAGGGCGCTGACCCGGCTGGCCGTATCGAGCAGTTTCGGCAAGCTGTCTTCCAGCAAATGCGCCACGGACGGCCCCGCCGTCTGGCCGCTGACATTGATCGCCGCCACCACCTTGCCGCCCCGGTCGAACACGGGCGCGGCCAGGGCGATCAAGCCCTGTTCCAGCTCTTCCTGCACCAGGCACCAGCCCTGGCGCCGCACTTGCGCAATCTCTTCCATCAAAGCCTCGATATCGACCTTGGTCGCCGGCGTGATTTTCAGCAGCGCCATCTTCGACAGCCGTTCGCGCAGCACGTCGGGCGTCAGGCCCGACAGCAAGACTCTGCCCATCGAAGTGCAGTAGGCGGGCAGGCGGCTGCCGATGCCCAGGTTGATCGACATGGTGCGGTGCGCGGACAGGCGCACCACGTACACGATGTCGTCGCCGTCGAGCACTGTAGCCGAGCACGACTGGCGCAAGGTGTGCATCAATGCTTCCAGCAGCGGCTGCGCCTGGGTCCACACGGGCAAGGACGACAGGTAGGCGTAACCGAGGTCGAGCACCTTGGGCGTCAGGCGGAACAGCCGCCCGTCCGCTTCCACATAACCGAGATGCAACAAGGTGAGCAAGATGCGCCGCGCGCCCGCGCGCGTCAGCTGCGCCCGTTCCGCCACTTCGCTCAAGGTCTGTTGCGGCGCCTCCGCGCCAAAGCTGCGCAAGACGGCCAGGCCCCGTGCGAACGATTGCACATAGCTGTCGCCAGGGCGGGGCGCGCCGTCGCCATCCAGGGTTTCTTCGGCGGAAAGGGGCGTGCTGCGGCGGTCGGTCATGGCGATTCCAATGGGTCAAGGTGGCAATTATAGCCATGGCGCTGGTGAAACCGGCAAATTGACAAGCGCGCCGATCAGGCATATTCTCACGAATAAGTTCTAAATACGAATATTTGTTCTTTATGCGAACAAATGGTTGATGAGTTTGATTTGGAGGAGACAGGCAATGATCGACAAACTGCGTTCCAGCGTCCTAGAGGCGCTGGCCGATATCCACGATGGCGCCACCGTCATGATTGGCGGCTTCGGCGGCGCGGGCCAGCCGGCCGAGCTGATCGACGGCTTGATCGCCCAGGGGGCGCGCGACCTCGTCATCGTCAACAACAATGCGGGCAATGGCGACACGGGTCTGGCCGCCCTGTTGAAAAACGGGCAGGTGCGCAAGATCATCTGCTCGTTCCCGCGCCAGGCCGATTCCCACGTTTTTGACGCGCTGTACCGCGCGGGCAAGCTGGAACTGGAACTGGTGCCGCAGGGAAACCTGGCCGAACGCATCCGCGCTGCCGGCGCCGGCATCGGCGGCTTTTTTACGCCCACGGGTTACGGCACGGACTTGGCCAAAGGCAAGGAAACGCGCGAGATCGATGGCCGCATGTATGTGTTCGAGTCGCCCATCCACGCCGATTTCGCGCTGATCAAGGCGGAGCAGGGCGACCGCTGGGGCAACCTGACCTACCGCAAGACGGCGCGCAACTTCGGCCCCATCATGGCCATGGCCGCGAAAGTCAGCATTGCTTCTGTGCATGAAGTAGCCGAGCTGGGCAGCATCGATCCCGAACACGTCATCACGCCGGGCCTGTTCGTGCAGCGCCTCGTGCAAGTGCCGCGCACGGCCACCGGCCCCGCCGGCTTCAAAGCTGCCTGAGGAGTATCAAATTGAACAAATGGAATCGAGAGCAAATGGCGGCCCGCGTGGCGGCCGACATTCATGAAGGCGCCGTGGTGAACCTGGGCATCGGCTTGCCGACCCTGGTAGCGAATCACTTGCCGGCTGGCGCCGACATCATCTTGCACAGCGAAAATGGCGTGATTGGCATGGGTCCCGCGCCCGCGCCCGGCGAGGAAGACTACGACTTGATCAACGCGGGCAAGCAGCCCGTCACCCTGTTGGCGGGCGGCAGCTATTTCCACCATGCCGACAGCTTTGCCATGATGCGCGGCGGCCATCTGGACATCTGCGTGCTGGGTGCTTTTCAAGTGTCCGCCACGGGCGACCTGGCCAACTGGCACACGGGTGCCCAAGACGCCATTCCCGCCGTGGGCGGGGCCATGGACCTGGCCATCGGCGCGAAAAAAACCTGGGTCATGATGGAATTGCTGACCAAGACCGGTGAAAGCAAGCTGGTGCAGGCGTGCAGCTATCCGCTCACGGGCATCGCTTGCGTCAGCCGCATCTACAGCGACCTGGCCGTGCTCGATCTGGGGCCAAACGGCGCCACGGTCGTCGAACTGGCCGATGGCTTGAGTTTTGAGCAGTTGCAAGCGTTGACGGCCGTGCCGCTGA
The DNA here is from genome assembly GCF_051380935.1 of Janthinobacterium algoris. Lineage (NCBI taxonomy): Bacteria > Pseudomonadati > Pseudomonadota > Betaproteobacteria > Burkholderiales > Oxalobacteraceae > Janthinobacterium > Janthinobacterium algoris. The sequence continues at coordinate 103,663 of NZ_JBNYXZ010000014.1, forward strand.
CGGACGGATGTTAATTCATCATCAATACGCACACCACTTTCTTGGAGGAATGAACATGCACCACGCGTACATTTGCGACGCCCAGCGTACGCCATTCGGCCGTTATGGCGGCGGACTCGCTGGCGTGCGCGCCGACGACCTGGGCGCCGTGCCCATCCGTGCCTTGATGGCGCGCAATCCGAACGTGGACTGGAGCTTTGTTACTGACGTGCTGTACGGCTGCGCCAACCAGGCGGGCGAAGACAACCGCAACGTGGCGCGCATGGCCGCCTTGCTGGCAGGATTGCCCGACAGCGTGCCGGGCGCCACCCTGAACCGTTTGTGCGGCTCGGGCCTGGACGCCATCGGCAGCGCCGCGCGCTTCATCAAGAGCGGTGAAGCGGGCATGCTGATCGCCGGCGGCGTAGAAAGCATGAGTCGCGCACCGTTTGTCATGGGCAAGGCCGACAGCGCCTTTGCACGCGGCATGAAAATGGAAGACACGACCATCGGCTGGCGCTTCATCAATCCCCTGATGAAGGCGCGGTACGGCGTCGATTCGATGCCGGAAACGGCGGAAAACGTGGCGTCCGACTTTGGCATCAGCCGCGCTGACCAGGATGCATTCGCCCTGGCCAGCCAGCTGAAAGCGCTGGCGGCGCAGCAGGCGGGCGTGTTCGACAGCGAAATCTGTCCCGTCAGCATCGCCCAAAAGAAGGGCGATCCCATCGTCGTTGCCCGCGACGAGCATCCGCGCGCCACCACGCTGGACACCCTTGCCAAATTGCAGCCCGTCGTGCGCGCGGATGGCACGATTACTGCCGGTAACGCGTCCGGCGTCAATGATGGCGCGGCAGCGCTGTTGCTGGCCGACGAAGCAAACGCGGCCCGTTTTGGCCTGACACCCCGCGCGCGCGTCGTGGCCATGGCGACGGCCGGCGTGGCGCCGCGCATCATGGGCATCGGCCCTGCGCCCGCCACCCTGAAAGTGCTGGCCATGACGGGTTTGCGCCTGGCCGACTTCGACGTCATCGAACTCAACGAAGCGTTTGCCGCGCAAGGGCTAGCCGTGCTACGCCAGCTGGGCTTCCAGGATGACGACCCGCGCGTCAACCCGAACGGCGGCGCGATTGCCCTGGGCCATCCGCTGGGCGCCTCGGGTGCGCGGCTGGCCATGACGGCCGTCAATCAGTTGCACCGCACGGGTGGACGCTACGCGCTTTGTACGATGTGCATCGGCGTAGGCCAGGGCATCGCGCTGGTGCTGGAACGCGTCTGATCGGCAGCGCCGGATGGCGAAAAAAGTTGCCGACGCTACGTATTAACCCGTATGTCGGGCGGCTTTTTCACCTTGACCCAGCGCGTATGATGCAACACCAGCCCGGGCAGCCTGGTTGGCGTTGGCTTTTTTACACGAACAAGAAGATTGATATGACATCCCACGATACTCCGCATGACGTTGCGCAGCTGACTTCCCAGCAGCGCATCAAGGCCATCATTGGCGCTTCCTCCGGTAACCTGGTCGAATGGTTCGACTTCTACATTTACTCGTTCTGCGCGCTGTATTTCTCGCACGCCTTCTTCCCTTCCGGTAACCCCACCACGCAGCTGCTGCAGACGGCCGGCATCTTTGCCGCCGGCTTCCTCATGCGTCCGGTGGGCGGCTGGCTGTTCGGCCGCATTGCCGACAAATACGGCCGCCGCCAGTCGATGATGATTTCCGTGCTGATGATGTGCGGCGGTTCCTTGATGATCGCCGTGCTGCCCACGTATGAAACCATCGGCGCCTTCGCCCCGTTCCTGCTGCTGGTGGCGCGGCTGTTCCAGGGCCTGTCCGTGGGCGGCGAATACGGCACCAGCGCCACCTACATGAGCGAAGTGTCGGAATCGGGCAGGCGCGGTTTCTTTGCTTCGTTTCAGTACGTGACCTTGATCGGCGGCCAGTTGCTGGCATTGCTGGTGCTGGTGGTCTTGCAGCAATTGCTGACCCTGGAAGAATTGCGTGCCTGGGGCTGGCGCATCCCGTTTGTGTTTGGCGCGCTGGCGGCCCTGGTGTCGCTGAACCTGCGTAAATCCCTGACGGAAACGACCACCGCCAGCGAGCGCAAGGACAAGGACGCGGGCAGCCTGCGCGGCTTGCTCAAGCATAAGCGCGCCTTCATCACCGTGCTGGGCTTTACGGCCGGCGGCTCGCTGGTGTTCTACACCTTCACCACCTATATGCAGAAATACCTGGTCAACACGGCCGGCATGGATACCAAGACGGCCAGCGCTGTCATGACCTGCGCGTTGCTCGTCTACATGATTTTGCAACCGGTGTTCGGCGCCCTGTCCGACCGCATCGGACGCCGCACCTCGATGCTGTTCTTCGGCGGTCTGGCCACCCTGTGCGTGCTGCCGATCATGCATGCCCTGAAAGACATCACCAGCCCGTACGCGGCGTTCGGCTTGATCATCATCGCGCTGGCCGTCATCAGTTTCTATACGTCGATCAGCGGCTTGATCAAGGCGGAAATGTTCCCCGTCGAAGTGCGCGCGCTGGGCGTGGGCCTGTCGTATGCGGTCGCCAACGCCATGTTCGGCGGTTCGGCCGAATACGTGGCGCTGCAGTTCAAGGCCTGGCACGTGGAAGAGTATTTCTATTGGTACGTGACCATCATGTGCCTGATTTCCTTCATCGTCGCCATCCGCATGCCGGACCCAAGCCGCTCGGGCCTGCTGAAGTAATGTTGCCGTAAAATGGGGGACACTGCGGTGTCCCATTTTCATCACCGCCTTTTTATCGTGCCGATCAGGAGTCTTCATGTCGTATGTCATTCCCGCACCGATCCAGCCCAGCGTTCCCGTTACCGGCAGCGTTGATACTTTTCCTGTCCACCGCATCTATTGCGTGGGCCGCAACTATGTCGACCACGCCAAGGAAATGGGCCACACGGGCCGCGAGGCGCCGTTTTTCTTCATGAAACCAAACGACGCCGTGCTGCCCGTGCCTGCCGGCACGACGGGCGAGTTGCCGTACCCCGCGCAAACGCAGGATTTCCAGCACGAAATGGAACTGGTGGTGGCCATCGGCAAGGGCGGCAGCGATATCGGCGTAGCCGATGCGCTGAGCCACGTCTGGGGTTATGCGATTGGTCTGGACATGACGCGCCGCGATGTGCAGGGCGCAGCGAAAAAGCAGGGTCGTCCGTGGGAGACGGGCAAGGCCTTCGAGCACTCGGCGCCCATCGGTTCCATCACCCCGGCCGCGCAGGCGGGCGACGTCAGCCATGCCGCCATCACCTTGCACGTGAATGGTGAGCTGCGTCAAAGCAGCAGCATCGACATGCTGATCTGGAACGTGGCCGAAACCATTGCTGACCTGTCGAGCTACTTTAGCTTGCAGCCGGGCGACCTGATCTACACGGGCACGCCGGCCGGCGTGGCGGCGGTGCAGCGCGGCGACGAACTGGTGGGAGCCATCGATGGCCTGGGCACCTTGCGCATGAAAGTGGTCTAAGCTGTCAAGGAGACTGGCATGATGAACGATACCTATTCTGTAGCACAACCGGCGCGCGCCGAGATCGACGCCTTGACGGGGCCGGCTTTGCTGGAATTTGGCACGGGCTGGTGCGGTCACTGCCGCGCCACCCAGGCGCCGCTGGCCGCCGCCTTTGCGCAGCATCCCGGGGTGCCGCACCTGCGCGTGGAAGACGGGCCCGGCCGCGCGCTCGGGCGTTCATTCCGGGTGAAACTGTGGCCGACCTTGATCTTTCTCAAGGATGGCCAAGAAGTGGCGCGTCTCGTGCGTCCGCTCGATAGCGCGGAGATCGCCAGCGCGTTGGCCCTGATTGATGTGTAGGCCGTTTTAAACCCAACAGCAAGGACTGGGTTTGCACTTCAAACTGTCTTGCCGCACTGCAGCACTGCGCGTATGATAAGGCGCTTACAGCAAGATCAACCGCATCCTTCGGGATGTTGGCGCGATCATCGCCGGCCCGCTCCACCCGGAGGGGCCGCAGGCAAGGATTCACCACAAATGACCGATGCCGCGATGCCGACGCGCGGGTCTGGTACGGAATGCCTGGCGATACGCCGGGCCTGATACACGTCGACCATCCCCTGACGCCTTTCCTGCCGTGCCCCGGGTAACCGGATGGCGCACGACCGTTGTTTCTCTAAATCAGCACTGATCACAGCGCGTTAGCGCGCGTTGCCGGCAGTTCGCTACGGCAATAAAAAACCGTTGTTTTTGTTTGCAAATTTAATAGCAAATGCACAGCAAACGCTGGCGTGCGCAGCTATGATATGCCAACAACGCGCCTAGACAACGTGCTGTGCTGCTGCCTGAAAAAACATCCAGAGAATGGCCTTTAGACACCCTCCCCAAGGAGCGCAGTAAATGAGTATGCCCCGGAGCACCCCCCCCAAGAAAAATTCCCCCGGCACGGTGCTGTTCGCCAGCCTGATCGGCACCACCATCGAGTTCTTTGATTTTTATATCTACGCCACCGCCGCCGTGCTGGTGTTCCCGAAACTGTTCTTCCCGGCCGGCGACCCGTCGGCCGCCGTGCTGCAGTCGCTGGCCACGTTTGCCATCGCCTTCTTCGCCCGCCCCATCGGTTCGGCCGTATTCGGCCACTTCGGCGACCGCATCGGCCGCAAGGCCACCCTGGTGGCCGCCTTGCTGACCATGGGGATTTCCACCGTCATCATCGGCTTGTTGCCCACGTATGCCGCCATCGGCACCCTGGCACCATTGCTGCTGGCACTGTGCCGTTTCGGCCAGGGCCTGGGCCTGGGCGGCGAGTGGGGCGGCGCGGTGCTGCTGGCCACGGAAAACGCGCCACCGGGCAAGCGCGCCTGGTATGGCATGTTCCCGCAGCTGGGTGCGCCGATCGGCTTCTTCCTGTCCGGCGGCATCTTCCTGCTGCTCAGCGAAACCATGACCGATGAACAATTCTTCAGCTATGGCTGGCGCATCCCGTTCCTGGCCAGCGCGCTGCTGGTCATCGTCGGCCTGTACGTGCGTCTGAAGATTACGGAAACGCCGGACTTCCAGAAAGTCATCGACAAGAACGAAGTCGTCAAACTGCCCGTCGCCACCGTGTTCCGCCAGCATGGCCGCATGCTCTTCCTGGGCACCATCATCGCCCTGGCCACCTTCGTGCTGTTCTATCTGATGACGGTGTTTGCCTTGAGCTGGGGCACGACCAAGCTGGGCTTTACGCGCAAGGAATTCCTCATCGTGCAGCTGTTCGCCGTGCTGTTCTTCGCCCTGACGATTCCGTTTTCCGCCGTGCTGGCCGACCGCCGCGGCCGCCGCGCCACCCTGATCTGGGTCTCCGTCGCCATTGCCATCTTCGGCCTGGTGCTGGCGCCGATGTTCGGCTCCGGCGTGACCTGGGAAGTGACGCTCTTCATGGCTGTCGGCCTGGGCCTGATGGGCATGACTTACGGACCGCTGGGCACCATGTTGTCCGAGCTGTTCCCGCCCGAAGTGCGTTACACGGGCGCCTCGCTGACCTTCAACCTGGCGGGCATTTTGGGCGCCTCGCTGGCGCCGTACATCGCCACCTGGCTGGCCACCAACCATGGCTTGCAATACGTGGGCTATTACCTGTCGCTGGCGGCCGTGCTGACCCTGGGCGCGCTGCTGATGGTGGGCAAGCCGAGGGCAGGCAAGGAAGCCTGGGAATAAACGCGCACGCCGTGTGAGCACCCCACAAACCGCCAGCCTTCAAGCTGGCGGTTTTTTTGCGCCGTTATTGCGCCGTTATTGCACCGTTATTGCACCGCTACGTGGCCATAGCAGGCTTTCAGCCCCGCGTAGTCGTAGAATACGCTGCCCGGCGCGATGCGGGCGCCATCGCAGGCCGCCTGGAACGGCGTTTCCTTTTCGTTGTACAGCAGGTGCACGATAAGCTGGCCCGTCGCATTGCGGTACACATCCCACTGCAGGTTGGCCGCCAGCGGCGAGACCTGTGCGCCGCGCCATGGATTGTTGGCGTAACTGTAGGGCGTGGACTCCGGCAGGGGCGCCAGCACCTGCTGTAAACCCATGGCCGAGGCGAGCGGAATGATCATCTCGGCATGCGTGAAGCGCAGCTTGGCCGCATGGCGCAGGTCACCCTTGGCCAGCGCATCGACTTCCCGGAAAAAATCCTCGCGCAGCGCCACGGCGAAGCGCCAGGTGACGCCGGCACTGTCCGTGGTGGACGGCCCCTTCTTGTAAAAATCTTCGTGGTCGGCCACCGAAGCGTAATAGCGCGCATCGTCGGCCGGCATATAGCGGCTGAAATCGGCCTTCACCTCGTGGCGCATGCCGGCGGCGATGGCGTACAGCGCATACAGCGTCGTGGCGGCCGCATTCACGCTGCGGATGGCCGTCTTGCCGCTGCCCTTCAGGGTGCGCGTGAGTTTACCGTCCGCGCTGGTAAACGTGTAGCTGCCCGTATCTGTATAGCTGGTGGCGCCGCCGTTAAACTGCGCCAGGAAGGCGGGCGTGAACAAGCGCTCCAGCACCTGGCGCGCATGCTTGGCTGCCGCCGGCTGCCTGGCGGGGGGTGTCATCAGGGTGTCCAGCCGCTTGGTCCTGATGTAATGCTGGTAAGCCTGGCTGGCGGCATAGGTGGCGGCATAGGTGGTGGAATAGGTGGTGGAATACGGGTTGGCGCGATCGGCCACAAAATCCGTCTGCGGCACCAGCTTGTGTGCATATAGCAGGAAGCGGTTCACGCCATCCGGTTGTAATATCGGTCGTACTGCGGGCGAGCGTCCCTGCGGGTACGGCGCCGGTGCGGGCGGCAGGTACAACAAGGGTGCCAGCGCGGGCGCATGCTCGAGCAGCGACTGCGTGAAGAAGCGCGCGCTGTCGCGCGCGCGGTCCACGCCGGAATGGATGGTGACGAGCTGACGCGGTGCCGTGGCAGCATCCTGTCCCACTTGCGCAAACAGCGTGGGCAAACGTGCGAGCAGGCGCGCGGCCAGTTGCCGGTGTTCCTCGATGCCCGTCTGCGACAGATTGCCGTAACCGGGTTGCTCGATGCCGGGTACGCCATGGCCGAGCAGGGCGTTGGCCTGCATCAGGGCCAGGATGTCGGGTCCCAGTTCGCGTCCCAGCGGCGTCAGAGCATCCTGCGCGGCCGCCTGCTTCCACATCGCGTACAGGGCCGCGTCGCCCTTCATGCCGGTCAGCCCGCGCGAACCGTGGCGCGCCACCAGTTGCGTGAAGATGGGCTGGAAGCCGGCCGGTGGCACGGCATACGTGGCCGGGTCCTGCTGCGGCGCGTAGGGCGTCTTGGTCTGGTAGTAGCCCTCGAAGGCCAGGGCGGGACTGGCGCAGGTGGCCAGGGCCAGCAGCATGCTGGACAGGGGAAGCGGTGGGGGCATGGTTTTTTTGGCGGATGGTTTCTTGAATACAAGCCTAGCACTGAACGAAAGAAAAAAAAGCGGGCACGGCAGAATGCCGGCCCGCCTGTTCCGTTACCGCAGCGTGTCAGCTTACCACTTCGGCGTGTACTTCAAGGTGAACTGCAGGTTGCGCGGGTCGCCATAGTAGTTATTCGAACCGGTGGTGTTGTAGGACGGAATGATATAGCGCTTGTCGAAGACGTTGTTGACGTTCAGCGACAGGGCCACTTGCGGCGTGGCTTGCCAGGCCAGACGCGCATTCCAGATCGAGAAGCCGGCAACCTTGAAGGTGCGCTCGGTATCGAGCGTATGGCTTTGCAGGTTGGCGCCAGCGCCTAAGCTGAACTTGTCCCACGCGCCGGGCAGCGTATAGCTCGACCAAAGGCGCAGCATGTGCTTCGGCGTCCAGGTGGAAAAGACCTGGCCCTTGTTGTCCGGATCGTCCAGGTAGGTCGTCGTCGTATAGGCGTAGCCGGCCGACAGTTGCAGGCCACGCGCCACTTCGCCCGACACTTCCGCTTCCAGGCCCTGGCTGCGCACCTTGCCCGAGGCGCGTGAGCAGTACCAGCCATCGCAGGCGAAACCGGCAGCGTAGTCGTTGACGGCGCGGTCCTTATGGTCGTAGCGGAACACGGCCAGCGATGTGTTGACCTGGCCGTCCAGCAGTTCACCCTTGATGCCGCCCTCGTAGCTGCTGCCCGTGATCGGTTTGAGGATCTGGCCTGCCACATTGTGGTTGGTCTGCGGCTGAAACACGTCCGCATAGCTGGCGTAGGTCGACCATTGAGGCGTCAATGCATAGATCAGGCCCACCGATGGCGTGAACTTGGCCGCGACGCTGGTGGTGTCGCGGTAGCCGTCCGGCGTGGCGTACACGAAGTCATACCAGTTGAAGCGCCCGCCCAGCAGGGCTTTCAGATTGCTGGTCAGCTGGCCGTTCCAGGTGCCGTACAGGCCTTTCTGGCGCATGTCATAGCTGCTGTAGCTGGTGACGCCCGTCTTGCGCGCGGCAATGGTATCAAAGTCTTGCCACGGGCGATGGTGGTTGATATTGAAGATATCCGCGCCCGGCTCCCACGCGCGCGCATAACGGTCATTCGACGTGAGGCTGACATAGCTGGCGCCGACGACGATTTCCTGCGCGATGCCCAGGCCGTCGAATTTGCCACGTACGAAGGCGTCGATGCCGCGCTTGCGGTTGTCGAAATCGGTGGAAAAATCGCCATAGCGCGCGCCGCTGCCGTCGGGGGTGATGGCGAAGGCCGTGCGCTGGTGCGTTGAGCTGGTGCTTTCATTCATGCCCAGCGCCGAGGCTTTCAGGCTCCATTGGGTATTGAAGTGGTGTTCCAGGTCCAGGTAGACAGTGCTTTGCTCCACCTGGCTGCGATTCCAGTCGGCACCCGTGAAGGTAGAGCGCGGCAGCGGCAGTTCGCTGCCGTCCGCGTAGCGGGGCAGGCCGATGAACGTGGGGCGGCCGTGGGCTTTGACGTGGCTGGCGGCCAGGCCCACGGTGGTGGCTGGCGCCAGGTCGTAGTCGAGCGCCGCGTACAGGGTGCGGTTCTTGCTCCACACCTGGTCGATGAAGGAGTGGCTGTCGTCTTCATCGACAATAACGCGTCCGCGCAGGCTGGCGTCCGCGTTCAAGGGGCTGCTGACGTCGAGCTGGGCGCCAAAGTGGTTCCACGAGCCGGCGCGCGCCGTCATGCTGACACTGCGCGCGGCGGTCGGACGCTTGCGCACCAGGTTGACAGAGCCGCCCGGACTGCCCGTGCCAACCAGCATGCTCGATGCGCCGCGCAGCACTTCCAGGCGGTCGTAGATGACCATGTTTTCCTGGCCCCAGTTACCCAGTGCATAGGTATTGCGGTCGATCGGCACGCCATCGTATTGCCATTGGTCGATCTGGAAACCGCGCGCCGTGATGACCACGCCCGGCCCCACGCCATGCACGCCGACCACGCCGGTGACGTTGTTGACCGCCTCGCGCAAGTCCGTGATGCCCTGGTCGTCCAGGCGCTGGCGCGTCAGCACGCTGACCGATTGCGGGATGTCCTTCATCGCTTGCTCGCCCTTGCCGATGCTGATCTTGCGCGCCGTGTAGGAGCCGCTGCCTTCCGTGGTGGCGCCTTGCTCGGCCCGGCCGACGATGGTAATCGAGGGCATGGTGCGCTCGGCCGCCGAAGCGGAGGATGCGGCTGCAGTCGATGGAGCCGTTGCCGGCGCGGGGGCTGTCACCAGCACATAGCCGGTCGGCGTCTTGCCGATGGCGTAGCCGCTGCCGCGCAGCAGCACGGCGAAGCCGTCCTCGATGGCGTAGCTGCCTTGCAGGCCTGCGCTGGTCAAACCCTGCACCTTGGAGGCGTCGATGACGATGGACACGCCAGCCTGCTGGGCATAGCGGTTCAGGGCGCCGGCCAGCGGACCGGCGGGGATGGTGTAGCTGGCGACAGGCGGTGCAGCCTGGGCATGCAGGCCGACGCCAGCCAGCAGCATGGCCGCCAGGGCCAGCGGGCGCAGCCGCGTGCGCAGGGTGTTCGGGGAGGAAACGGCAAGGACTTGAACGGACATGGTGACAGCCTTTTTTTGATTGATCTCAGCTGCCTTGACGCACGAGATGCGCAAAGTGGAACCGCGAACGCAAAAATATTTATTTATTTTTTTGCGGGGCTGCGGGCCGGAGCGTCGACCATCACCAGGTAGCGCGTCAGCATGCGGATGCGCAGTTGCGGAAAATTGTCGATCAACAGTTGCAGCGCCTTGTCCGTGTCGTCCAGCGGCAGCACGGCGGCCACGCGGATGCCGGTGATCTGCGCGCGGTCATAATGCAGCTGGCCGGGGCGGTGGCGCGCCAGTTCGTCGAGCACCTCGGCCAGCGGCAAGTCGTCGACTACCAGCTGGCGCGCGCGCCACGCATCCTGCACGCTGGCCGCATCGATGGCTTGCAACGGGCCAACCCCATTGTCCGTGATGCGCGTGCGCTGGCCCGCCTGCACCATGACGGGCGGATGTTGCGGCACCTGCGCCAGCACTTTGGATTCCAGCATGCTTAAGATGGTGGCGCCGTTTTCCTTGCGCACGCTAAAACGCGTGCCCAAGGCGCGGATCGCCGCCTGCTTGCTGTCGACGATGAAGGGGCGCTGCGCATCCTTGGCCACGTCGACGAGGATGTCGCCACGCACCAGCTCCACATGCCGCTCGCCTGCATTGAAACGCACGTTGACGGCGCTGTCGCTGCCCAGGGTGAGGCGGCTGCCATCGTCCAGCGTGTGCGTGCGCCATTGTCCTGTGGGGCTGCGCAGGTCGGCCAGCAGGTAGGCGGGGCGCTCGCTGATGACCAGTGCACCGGTCAGCACCAGCATGGTCACGGCGCTGGCCGCAGCCAACTGGCGCAAATGCTGGCGCGGACGCTTTGGTGCGATGGCGGCCAGGGCGGCGCGCGCGGGCCTATGGTTGCCGCCGGCCGGCTCGCGCACGACGTTCAATTGGCGCAGCAGGTTTTCCATGCCGGCGGCCGCGCTCGCGTGCAGCGGGTCGGCCGCCTTCCACGCAGCGAAGCCGGCCTGCGCGGTGTCGCGCTCGGCCGGATCGTCGGCGCTCAGCCGCACGATCCAGTGCGCGGCCTGCTCGGCTACCACGTCGGTGTGGGGGCGATTCATGCCGCCATGGCCGGACAGGCGTGGCGGCAGGCCAGCAAGGCTTGCACCAGGTATTTTTGCACCATGCGCGTGGAGACCTTCAGTTGCGCCGCCACCGCAGCCTGCGGCTGCTCTTCCAGGTAGTGCAGCAAAAAGGCGTCGCGCGCCTTGGCTGATAAGCCGGCCAGCGCCATGGCGATTTGCTCGAGCGCCTGCACGGCCATCAGGATCTCGTCGGGCGAGGGCGCGCCGGGCAAGCTGTCGGCCAGCATTGCCAATTCCGCCATGTAGCTGCGTTCGAGTATTTGCCGGCGCGCGCGGTCGAGCAGCAATCGCTTCGCCGTGGTGGACAGATAGGCGCGCGGCTCGCGTATGCCGAACAGGGCATCACGCGAAGCGATGATGCGCACAAACGTGTCTTGCGCCACGTCGGCCGCGCCGTGTGGGCAGCTGAGTTTTTTGCGCAGCCAGCCGAGCAGCCAGCCGTGATGCTCGCTGTAGAGCGATTGCACTTGCTGTTGCAGGCTGGGCTGGATGGCGGACATGAGTGACGAATAATATAAATGAGAATTATTCTCATTGTAAGCGCCAGTGGCGGCTTGCCACAATCCCCAATGCTTGCGGATGGGGCAGGTGTTGCATGCAGGCCGCACGCGAGGCGATGCAGGAAATGAAAAAACCCGCCGCTGCGCGAGGCAGGGGCGGGTTCATCAATGCTGCACATTCTTGGTGGTGATAGGTGGACTTGAACCACCGACCCCAGCATTATGAATGCTGTGCTCTAACCAACTGAGCTATATCACCAAACAGACCGGTCAGACCGGATGCTCGTTGCGACCATGGCAACACCATGATCTTTGTTCTTTGGTGGTGATAGGTGGACTTGAACCACCGACCCCAGCATTATGAATGCTGTGCTCTAACCAACTGAGCTATATCACCCAACAGCCGAGCATTATCCAGTCTTCCCATTTCCTTGTCAATGCCGGCCATGAAAAATCTGTGGATTTTTCATGGAGATTTGCCGGTATGATTATTTTTGTAACGGCGTCAGCAATGGCTGGATCTGCGCCAGCATGGCGCTGGCCGGGTCAAAGCCCAGGCAATCAATGACGATGCGCTCCGGCATGGCGCGCAGCCAGGTCAGCTGCCGCTTGGCCAGTTGGCGCGTGGCGATGATGCCCGTCTCGCGCAAGGCGGCGCGGTCGATGCGGCCATCGAGGTACTCCCAGGCCTGGCGGTAGCCCACACAGCGCATGGACGGCAGGCCCGGATGCAGGTCGCCGCGCCGACGCAACCGTTCCACTTCATCGAGCAGGGCATCGTCTTTCAGCATGCTGTCGAAGCGCGTGGCGATGCGCGCATGCAGCACGGCGCGGTCCGATGGTTCCAGCGCAAACGACTGTAATTGAAATGGCAGCACGGTCTTTTCGCGCAGGGCCAGCAGGGCCGACATGGGCTGGCCCGACAGGGCGATGATTTCCAGCGCGCGGCCGATGCGCTGCGCGTCCTGCGGCGCCAGGCGCGCGGCCGTGATGGGGTCTTGCTGCGCCAGGCGCGCATGCATGGCGGGCCAGCCGATGGCGGCCGCGTCCTCTTCCAGCTGGGCGCGCAAGGCAGGATCGGCGCCGGGCAAGTCGTCGAGGCCATCGGTCAAGCCCTTGAAGTACAGCATGGTGCCGCCGACCAGCAGCGGCAGCTTGCCGCGCGCGGAGATTTCGCTCACCAGGCGCAGGGTATCGTTGCGGAACTGCGCTACCGAATAGGCGTCCAGCGGGTCGATGATGTCGATCAAATGATGTGGCACCTGGGCCAGTTCCTCTTTCGACGGCTTGGCCGTGCCGATATCCATGCCCCGGTAGACGAGGGCCGAATCGACGGAAATGATCTCGGACGGAATGGCTTGCGCGATAGCCAGCGCACTGGCCGTCTTGCCGCTGGCCGTGGGACCCATGATGGCGACGGCCAGGGGGAGGTGTGGAGAGTTTTGCATGTTGGTTTTGTATGATGTGGTGCAAAAGAGACTGGCAAAACTTTCAGGGCGAGGCAGTGCAACGCCGCCATGGACGTTTTTCAGGCTCTTTTACTGGCCGCGCAGGAATAATTTATCGAGGGCGTTGATCTCGACCTGCACCCATGTGGGCCGGCCATGGTTGCACTGGTCGGCGCGTTCCGTGCTCTCCATCTGGCGCAGCAAGGCGTTCATTTCCTGTACCGATAAAATCCTGTTGGCGCGCACGGCCGTGTGGCAGGCCAGGGTGCCCAGCAATTCGTTCTGGCGCTCGATCAGCACGCGCGAGCCGCCGTATTCGCGCACGTCGCGCAGCACGTCGCGCGCCAGGGTTTGCGCGTCGGCGTTCTTCAGCAGGGTCGGTACGGAACGCACGGCCAGCGTAGTGGGCGACAGGGCGGCGATGTCGAAGCCCAGCGCTTTTAATGTGTCCTGGTTTTCATTCGCCGTCGACACTTCGATGGCGTCCGCGTAGAACGTCACGGGTATCAGGAGCGACTGCACCTGCATGTCCTGGCCCGAGACTTGCGCCTGCAGCGCGTTTTTCAGCTGCTCGTACAGGATGCGCTCATGCGCCGCGTGCATGTCGACCAGCACCAGGCCCTTGGTGTTTTGCGCCAGGATGTAGATGCCGTGCAGCTGGGCCAGGGCAAAGCCCAGCGGGTATTCTTCGCGCGCCATCGCTTCGGGCGAGGCGATGTACGGTTCCACCTGCGTGATGGGCGAACTGGCAGCGCCGCCGCCGAACAGGGCGCCGTAGGCCGCCGTGTCCTGGGCCACACCTGGCGCATCGGCAAAGAAGGGGCGGGCCGCGCCGGGCGCCGCTGGCGCAAAGGTATTCGTGAATTGCGCGCCGAACGACGTCTGCGTCTGCTCGCGGCGCCAGATGCCAGATCCACCCAAACCCGCGCCGGCAGTATCGCCGCTCAGGGTGGCGGCGGCCGGCAGCGGCGCCGGTACGCTGCCAAACGCCGTGGCCGACGTTTGCGCCAGCGCGCGCTGCACGGCGTGAAAGACGAACTGGTGTACGGAGCGGCTGTCGCGGAAGCGCACTTCGATCTTCGACGGGTGCACGTTGACGTCGACCAGGGCCGGGTCGAGGTCGAGCGCCAGCACGTAGGAGGGAAAGCGGTCGCCGTGCAGCACGTCCTGGTACGCCATGCGCACGGCGTGCACCAGCAGCTTGTCGCGCACGAAGCGCCCGTTGACATAAAAGAACTGGCCATCGGCGCGCGCCTTGGATGCCGTCGGCAAGCCGGCAAAGCCGTGAATGCGCAAGGTGCCGGCCGATTCGTCCAGCGCCAGGCGCGCTTCGGCAAAGTCATTGCCCAGGATGTGCGCGCTGCGCTTGGCCAGTTCGCTGATATTCCACTGGTCTATGGTGCGCCCATTGTGCGACAGCGAGAACGCCACGTCGGGCCGCGCCAGGGCGATGCGGCGCACCACTTCGGCGCAGTGGCCGTATTCCGTCTGCTCGGATTTGAGGAACTTGCGCCGCGCGGGCGTGTTGAAATACAGGTCTTGCACGTCGACCGTGGTGCCGTGCGCGCCCGATGACGGCGAGACGCTGCCATTGTGCGAGCCGACGATTTCCCACGCATGGGCCGCGTCCGCCGTGCGCGAAGTCAGGGTGACGGCGGCCACCGAGGCGATGGAGGCCAGCGCCTCGCCGCGAAAGCCCAGGGTGCCCACGTTTTCCAGGTCGTGCAGCGAGGCGATCTTGGAAGTGGCGTGGCGCGCCAGGGCCAGCGGCAGCTGATCTTTATCGATGCCGCGGCCATTGTCGGTAATCGCGATGCGTTTTACGCCCCCCTCTTCCAGCCGCACCGTGATCTGCGTGGCGCCCGAGTCGAGGGCGTTTTCCAGCAACTCCTTGACCACGGCCGATGGCCGTTCGACTACCTCGCCAGCGGCGATTTGCGAAATCAACTGGTCAGGCAAGGCCTGGATCGGGCGGTGGGGCGTGATGGGAGCGTTCATGCCCTGATTATAACGGGTTGCGAATTGCCGGGCACCGCCTACTTCGCCACCTCGCGCACCGGTATCGGCGCATTGCATAGATCGACGTGGCCGGCCGTGACCTTGCTCCAGGGGCCGCCACGGTGGCGCTGGGCTTCCAGCACGGCTTGGTAAGCGGCGCTGTCGGTGCGCATCACTTCCAGCTTCGCGCGCTGCTCGGGTTGTACGCTGGCGGCCAGGCGGATGGCCTTGATCGGCACGTTTTTCTCCGGGCTGTCATAAAAGCCCATGGGTCCCGCGCCGCGCGGCAGGGTCGACAGCAGCGGCATGCCGGAGACGACCCGGCCGACGACCGTGATGTCGCGGTCCAGGTGGCGCGGCGACTGGCCGATGACGGCGTACAGTTCCGTGCCGCCGCCGCTGTCGCTGGCACTGTCGCGGCCCACGCCCACGGTGGCATAGCAATGCGTGAGCCATGCCGTGCCGGTTTTCGGGTCGCGCGCGGACGGGAAACCGTTCGAATGGCCCACCTGCGGCGCATAGCCATCGACGTCCGGCAGGCGCGTGAAGTTCTTGATGTTTTTCAAGGGCACGGTGAATTCGCCGGGCAGGGTGCGCTGGGCATGCAAGATGGTCTTGGGATTTTTCTCGTTCGGATCGCCCCACTGGGCCACCCAGTTGTCTTGCGCGCGCGTGATGGCCAGGCCGTCGTAATACTGTTCGGCCACCAGGGCCTTGATATTGGCCACGTGCTTAGGCGCGAAGTCGGGCGCCAGCTCAATCACCACGCGGCCGGCGGGAATCTCCAGGTACAGGGTGTTGTCCGGGTCCAGCGGACGCCAGTCGGAAGGTTTCGAGGCTTTGATCACGTCGGCCAGCGTCGCCTTGGCGGGCAGTTCGGCGGGCGCCTTGATCTGGACAGGCGCCGCGTGGGCAGTCAGATGTGCAAGGCCCAGTACGGTGGCCATGGTCAGGCCGCTCAGTGGGTATCGATACATATTCTCTCCTGGTCGGCGCGGATTGCACCGGTCAGAAAGTGTATAACGGAATAGCAATATTTCGCTGAAAAAACATTGTACTGGCCCAACCTGGCATGCATGGAGGAAGACTGGCCTGAGCAAGTTGACGCGGGTATTTCCTTAACCTTTACTTAAATTGCCACACGCGCAAGGGCAGCACATAATTAATCCTGAAATATCGGCCGGGGGACTGCCGTTGCGCTGTCCGGGTGGTGTATGATTCCGCCGCTACCTTTAGGGAAAAATATATGGATTTTGTGCAATTCCTCGACATGATCGTGCATGTCGACAAGACGCTGGGTCTCTTGATCGAGCAGTACGGTACCCTCGTGTATGCAGTGCTGTTTGCCATTATTTTTTGCGAGACAGGCCTCGTGGTGCTGTTTTTCTTCCCTGGGGATACCTTATTGTTTATCGCCGGCGCGTTTTGCGCGACAGGACAGATGCACCTGGGCTTGCTGATCTTCTTGCTCGTCACAGCGGCCATCACGGGCAATACGCTCAATTACTGGATAGGCGAGGCCATCGGGCAGAGGGTGTTTACCCACGACTACCGCTGGATCAACAAGGATGCCATGCGCCGCACGCATGAATTCTTTGAAAAGCATGGCGGCAAGACCATCATCCTGGCCCGTTTCGTGCCGGTGGTGCGCACCTTCGCCCCTTTCGTGGCCGGCATTTCCGACATGACGCATGCGCGTTTCCAGATGTACAACGTGACGGGCGCCCTGTTGTGGGTGGTCGGTCTGGTGACGGCGGGCTACTTCTTCGGCAATATCCCGTGGATCCGCGACCACCTGACCTTGATCGTGCTGATCGGTGTCGGCGCCGCTGTCGTGCCGGTGGTACTGGGCGGCATGTGGAAACTCTACAAGCGCATGGTCGGCAAGTCGGTGTAAGGCCGCATGGATCCGGGGCAAGCGCGCTGCGGCACAGCCCGCAGCGAGCCCCGGATCTCGTTTTTCTCTGCGTTGTTTTTGTTTTACTCCCACGCTGATTCAAGTTTTGTTGCTTTCCAGCCGTAAACCAGAGGGTATTCTCACTTTCTGGATTTCCATGCGACATTTGAGCGCCCTGTTAGCTTGCAGCCTTGCCGCGATGGCGGTCATGGCAAGCGCCAAAGATGCCCCCGCTTCGGCGAGCGCCGCCGCATCCGCGCCTGCGAGCGCGCCCATGTCGGCGTCGGCGCGCGCGGCCGCCATGAAAACCCTGACCGAATCGGTCAAGGGCAAGGAGGTCAAGGGCAAGGAGGTCAAGGCGCCTGTCGTCGTCGCGCCCACGGCGCGCGAGCAGGAAGAAGCGGCCGAAGTCGACCTGTCCGAACGTATCGCGGCGCGCCTGGCGGAAATGCGCGCCACCCAGGCGGCCCGCGCCGCCGCCCGCGCCAAGCGCGTCGCCGTGGTAAAAGCGGCGCCACCGCCACCACCTCCGGTGGCGCGCGGCACGCACTGGTCGTACGAGGGCGACAGCGGCCCGGCCAACTGGAGCAAGATCAATGTCGACTGGGCCAAGTGCGGCAATGGCAGCCGCCAGTCGCCGGTCGATATCCGCGATGGCATGAAAGTGGAACTCGAACAGATCAGCTTTGACTACCACCCGTCTTCGTTCAATGTGGTCGACAATGGTCACACGGTGCAGGTGGGGGTGAGTGGCGGCAATTACATCACGGTGCAGAACCGCATGTTCGAGCTGCAGCAATTCCATTTCCACCGCCCGTCCGAAGAGCGCATCAACGGCAAGGCCTTTGAAATGGTGGTGCACCTGGTGCACCGCGATGCGGAAGGCCGGCAAGCCGTGCTGGCGCTGTTGCTGGAGCGGGGCGCGCCGCAAGCGACCATCCAGACCGTGTGGAACAACCTGCCGCTGGAAAAATTCGAGACCATGCAGCCCACCATCCTGCTCGACCCGGCCGAGATGCTGCCGGCGCGGCGCGATTACTACACCTACATGGGATCGATGTCGGAGCCGCCTTGCAGCGAAGGCGTGCTGTGGCTGGTGATGAAGCAGCCGGTCCAGGCGTCGCCGGCGCAGATGGCGCTGTTCAGCCGCTTGTATCCTTTGAATGCGCGCCCAATTCAGCCTGCCAATGGCCGCATCATCAAGGAATCGAACTAAACAAATGCGAGGCGCTGGCGGCCGACCCATTCGGCGCCGGCAGCCAGCAGGTCGGGCTGGATCAGGGCTGGCTCGATGCAGAGGAAGCGCTGGTATTCGTCGTCGGCCAGGTCGGGCAGGGCGGCTGCGTCTTGCACGCCCGGGTTCCACACGACGGCATCCGTAAAGCCCTGCTGCTCCAGGCGCAGCGTGTGGCTGCCAGACTGCAGGTGCAAGGCGCCCGGCAACTGATAGTAGATGCGGTCCAGCTTGTCTGCGAACTGCAGCAGCTCTTCCGCCTGCAAGGCATCTTGCGGCGTCTCGTCCGAATAGCGCACGCGCTGCAAGCCGCCAACGCGCGCTTCGCTCAATTGATCTATCGAAAAATAGCTGTGCAGGGCGGCCGAGAACGGGAACGCCTGCTCGCCCGTGTTGTGCACGGACAGACTCAGCTCCAGCGATTGGCCTTGCACTGCCACGCGCAGGCGCAGGGTGAAGGCGTAGGGCCAGGTGGCGCCGATCGCTTCCGGCAAGTCAGCCTGGGTCAGGGAAAATTGCGCCCATGCAGCGCCATCGGCGTCGCCGGTCGATTCCAGCTGCCAGGTTGCCACGCGCGCAAAGCCGTGGCGCATACCCGTGCCGCGCGCGCCGAACTGGGGAAAGATCACGGGTACGCCGCCACGGATGGCGCGACTACCGTCGAGGCTGGATGCGCGGCTGCAGAACAGGCGCTCCTGGCCGTCGCTGGTTTTCCAGGAGACCAGGTGGCCGCCGTATAAAGTCACCGTCGCCTGCGCGCCATCGGTGGCGCGGATGGTCACGGCCGGCAATTGGCCAAATGTGCTCTTGCTCATACTGGATTGTCCTGTCAGGTCATGCGGCTTTTCGCCAGCGGCGGATTCTTCGCGAAGTAGTTCTTGATGCCGGTGACGATGGCGTCGGCCATCTGATCCTGGTAGCCGTTGTCGGTCAGCTTGGCTTCTTCTTCCGGATTCGAGATGAAGGCCGTCTCGATCAGGATGGAGGGAATGTCCGGCGCTTTCAGCACGGCGAAGCCGGCCTGCTCGACGGAGCCCTTGTGCAGGCGGTTGATGCCGCCGATTTCGCGCAGCACGGCCTTGCCCAGCTTCATGCTGTCATTGATCTGCGCCGTCGTCGACAGGTCGAGCAGCACGCTGGCCAGCTGCTTGTCGTGGTTCTTTACGTTCACGCCGCCGATCAGGTCGGCCTGGTTTTCCTTGTTGGCCAGCCAGCGCGCGGCCGTCGAGGTGGCGCCTTTTTCGGACAGTACGAAGACGGACGAGCCGCGCGCCGTCGGCTGGATGAACGCATCGGCGTGGATCGAGACGAACAGGTCGGCTTGCACCTTGCGCGCTTTTTCCACGCGCATGCCCAGCGGGACAAAGAAATCGGCGTCGCGCGTGAGCATGACGCGCATGTTCGGCTGCAGTTCCAGTTTGGTCTTGAGGCGCTTGGCGATGGCCAGCACCACGTCTTTTTCGCGGCTGCCCCGGCTGCCCATGGCGCCCGGGTCCTCGCCGCCGTGGCCGGGATCGAGCGCGATGGTAATCATGCGCACCACTTTCTGACCCGGCAGCGGACGCGCTTCGGGGCGCTGTTCCGGGCGTATATCGGGCACGGGTGGCACGATGGTCGCCACCGGCGGCGCGACGGCCACGGGCGGCTTGCCGCTGTCGGGCAGGGGCAGCGCGGGTGGCGCCGTATGCGTGCCGGCCATCGGTGGCTTGGTCGGGTCGCTCGACCAGTCGCCCTTTTCGATCATCTGCGCGATCAGGTCCGGCTCGCGCACGGGATACAGGTCGAAAATCAAACGGTGGTTGTAGGAGCCGGCCGGCGGCAGCGTAAACAACTGCGGCGTGACTTCTTCCTTCAAGTCGAAGACCAGGCGCACCACGTTGGGCCGGTTCTGGCCCACGCGCACCTGCTTGATGTACGGGTCGTTCGACTGGATCTTCGCCACCAGGCCCTTCAAGGTGGGATTGAGTTCCAGCCCTTCGATGTCGACCACCAGCCGTTCCGGGTCCTTGACGATGAAGTGGGTGGCCTTGAGGATGCTGTCGTTTTCCAGCGTGACGCGCGTGTAATCCTCGGCCGGCCAGACGCGCACGGCGAGAATTTGCGCCGCCATCGCCGACATGGGCGCGAACACGGACAACAGCAGGGTGCCGCCGGCCTTGAGTACCGTGCGCCGGGTGATGGGCGAGGAGATCAAAGGTTCGGGGCGAATTTGAGACGGTGAAGGCATGACAGACCCAATTCAGAAGACGCTTGCAATTCTACATCACGTCCTGTACCCGCAACGCTCAAATAAACATTCAGGTCCGCCGGCGGCAGCACCGGTTCGGCTTTCTCCGGCCATTCGACGATGCAGATATTGCGGCCGTTGAAGTCTTCGCGAAAACCGGCGTCGAGAAATTCCTCGGCGCTGCCCATGCGGTACAGGTCGAAGTGGATGACGTTGATGGGCTGGCCAGCGAGTTGCACCGTGTACGGTTCGGACAGCGTATAAGTGGGGCTTTTGACGTGGCCCGCATGGCCGGCCGCGTGCAACAGGGCGCGCGTGAGGGCCGTTTTGCCGGCACCCAGGTCGCCATGCAGGTAGATCGCCAGGCCTGGTGCCAGTGCGCGCGCCAGTGCTGCGCCCAGCGCGGCGGTACCGGCTTCGTCGTGGAGGTGGGCTGTGAAGTGTTCGGTCATTGTCGCTTGGTGTGAATAATATCGCATAAAATAGAGGCTGCTGTCATTGTAACCGCCCGCGCGCCTGCCGTTTTCCGTAAAGTCCCCTATGTCTGCCACCGTCACCGATCTCGCCGTCCTGGCGCGCACCATTAAAGAATGGGGGCGCGAGCTGGGTTTTGCCGAGGTGCGCATCGCCGACGTGGACCTGTCGCACATGGAAGCGCCCTTGCAAGCCTGGCTAGCCGCAGGGTACCACGGCGAAATGGACTACATGGCCAGCCACGGCATGAAGCGTGCGCGCCCGGCCGAACTGGTGCCGGGCACGGTGCGGGCCATCAGTGCGCGCATGAATTATCTGCCGCCGGCGCTGGGCCCGGACTGGCGCACACACGAGGCGGCGCGCGACGCCGACCCTGCGGCGGCCGTGATTTCCGTGTATGCGCGGGGCCGTGACTACCACAAGGTGATGCGTTCGCGCCTGCAGCAGCTCGCCGAGCGCATCAAGGGCGAGATCGGCGACTTCGGCTACCGCGTCTTCAGCGATTCGGCACCCGTGATGGAAGTCGAGCTGGCGCAAAAGGGAGGGCTGGGCTGGCGCGGCAAGCACACCTTGCTGATCAACCGCCAGGGCGGCTCCTTCTTCTTCCTCGGCGAAATCCTGATCGACGTGCCGTTGCCGGTGGACGCACCTGAAACGCCGCGCTGCGGCCAGTGCTCGGCGTGCATTACGGTGTGCCCGACGCAAGCCATCCTGGGGCCGTACCAGCTCGACGCGCGCCGCTGCATCTCTTACCTGACGATCGAATTGAAGGGCGCCATTCCCGTCGAGATGCGCCCTCTGATCGGCAACAAGGTGTATGGCTGCGACGATTGCCAGACCGTCTGCCCGTGGAACAAGTTCGCCCAGCGCGCCGTGGTGCCCGATTTCGACGAGCGCCACAGCCTGGGCAGCGCCGGCATGGTGGAACTGTTCGCCTGGACGGAAGAGGAATTCAACCGCCGCATGGAAGGCAGCGCCATTCGCCGCATCGGCCACGAACGCTGGCTGCGCAACTTGGCCGTCGGCATGGGCAACGCGGCCGCCAAGGCCCGTGGCCAGGACGACATCGTAGCGGCCCTGCTGTCGCGCCGCGAGCACCCGTCGGCCATCGTGCGCGAGCATGTGGAATGGGCGCTGGCGTTGCACGGCGTCGTTTGATTTTCGTTTAAACCTGCTTCAGGCGCAACGCCGACCACTCACGATCGATGGCGATCATCGCCACGCTGTCGAGTCCTATTGTTTGCGCAAAACTGCGCAGATCGTCGCGGTGGGTGTCGCTGCCCGCCTTCACGCCGCCCTTGCGGTACGCCACCCACAGCGCGCCGCCCGGCATCATTCAGCACAGCCAGGGTCTTGGCATTTTTCACCAGCATGTTGTCAAAGGCGGTTTTGCCGGGCATGGCGGGCTGAGTGATCATGAAAAGCCGAGCATAAAAATTTCTCCTTGACTTATCGATATATCGTTATAAAATAGCGATACCTACTAACGATATATCTTTAAACAGAAAACATGAGAAACTCACACCACGCAGAACACGGCCACCACGGCCACCACGGCCACCACGGCCACCACGGTCATCAGCATCACCATCATCACGGCGATTGCGGCCAGCAGCAGCACCACCACGGCGAACATCGTCACGAACACTTCATGCATGGCCGCGGCCCGCGCGGCTTCGACGAGCGCGGCGACGGCATGGGCGGTGGTCCTGGCGGGCGCGGTGGGCGCGGCGAGCGGGCCGAGCGCGTCTTCGGCCGTGGCGACTTGCCCCTGATCGTGCTGGCGCTGATCGAAATCAGCCCCCGTCACGGCTATGAAATCATCAAGGCCATCGAAGAGCGTTGCGGCGGCGCCTATGCCCCCAGCCCGGGCGCCGTATATCCGACCCTGACCCTGCTGGAAGAGCAGGACCATGTCACGTCCTCCGAAAGCGCCAGCGGCAAGAAGCTCTACACGATCACGGACCTGGGCCGCGCGTATCTCGACGAGAACCGCGCCCAGGTGGACGGCATCCTGGCCCGCCTCGACATGTTCGCCCGCGTCCAGGCGCGCAACGCCTTGCCCGAGCGCGTGCACCAGGCCATGCATACCCTGAAACATGCGCTGTTGCTGAACAAGAGCAACTGGAGCGATGCGGAAGCCGAGCGCGTTTCCGCCGTGCTGGAACAGGCGGCGAACGCCATCGTCGACGGCCACTGAGCCTACTTTACAAGGATAAGCAATGACTACTGCATTACCTACGGCACCGCGCCCGCATGCCATTGAGCGCGTGCGGCATGACTTGAAACTGCGCGTGCTTACCGTCGTGCGCACCGAGCAGCTGACGCCGCACATGCGCCGCATCACGCTGGCCGGCGAGGACCTGGACGGCTTTGTCTCGCCGGCGCACGACGATCACGTCAAACTGTTCTTTCCCGCCCCGGGAGAAACAGCGCCTGTGTTTCCCGTGCTGGGCAATGGCCCGAATCCCATCCAGTATGCGGAAGGGGCGCGCCCCATCGCCCGCAACTACACGCCGCGCCGCTACGACGCAGAACGGCGCGAGCTGGAAATCGACTTTGTGCTGCATGGCGACGGGCCTGCATCGCTGTGGGCGGCCCAAGCCTTGCCCGGCCAGACCCTGGGCGTGGGCGGCCCGCGTGGCTCGATGCTGGTGCCGCTCGATTTTGACTGGTATGTGCTAGTGGGCGACCAGACCGCCCTGCCGGCCATCGCCCGCCGCCTGGAGCAGTTGCCGGCCACGGCGCGGGCGATGGCCGTGATCGACATCGTCGAAGACGGCGAACAGATCGCGTTGGACAGTGCGGCGCAGCTGGACGTGCGCTGGGTGGCGCGCAATGGCCGCAAGGGGCCGCTGCTACTGGAAGCGTTGGCGCAAGTCGCCTTGCCGCAGGATGGCGATGGCTATGTATGGGTGGCGTGCGAGCATGCGCAGGTGCAGGGCTTGCGCGGGCATTTTATTGACGCAGGGGTGCCGAAGCAGCACCTGCATGTGGCCAGCTACTGGAAGCATGGGGCGGCGGAGCACCATGAACGCCATGACGACTGATTAGATACCTGAAACCTAAAGCCGGGGGCTGACCTCAGACTTCAGTCTATTTCAACAACCCCGCCAGCTCCACCGCCGTCTTGACCTGCATCTTGTCGAAGATATGCGCGCGGTGCACTTCCACGGTGCGCATGCTGATGCCGAGCTTGTCGGCCACCACTTTGTTCATCTTGCCCGCCAAAATCAGGTCCAGCACTTCGCGTTCGCGCGTCGACAGGGTGGCCAGGCGCGCATGCACGGCGGCCAGTTCGCCCGCCTGGCGCGAGTTGGCCAGGCCCTGCTGCACGCGGTCCATCAAGTCGTTGTCGTTGAACGGCTTTTCAAAGAAATCGAAGGCGCCCCGTTTCAGGCTGTCGACGGCCATCGGCACGTCGCCGTGGCCGGTGAGGAAAATCACGGGCAGGCGCGCCGTCAGGTCGCGCTTGACCAGATGGTCGAACAGGGCGATGCCGTTCATGTCGGGCATGCGCACGTCGAGCAGCACGCAGTCGCCGGCGGCGTCGAAGCTGCCGTCGAGGCTATCGAGGAATTGCTGAGCGTTGGCGTAGATGCGCGCGTCGATGCTGCGCGAGGCGGCCAGCCAGGAGAGCGAGTCGCGTACGACCTCTTCGTCGTCGATAATGTGTAGCATGGTGTCTCCGGCTTGTCGTTATTCGTTATTCGTTGTTCGTTATTCGTTATTGCTTAGTGCGGCGCGCGCGGCGCAGCCGGCACGCTGAATGTAAAGATAGTACCGCCAGCGGGGTTGACGCTGAAGGTCAGCGCGCCGCCGTGAAATTCGATGGCGGTGCGGCAGATGTTCAGGCCCATGCCCATGCCTTCAGACTTGGTTGAGAAAAACGGCGAAAACAGCCGCTCCGCCACGTCTTGCGCAATGCCGTGGCCATGGTCGATCACGTCCACCGTTACCATGTCTTGCTGCGCATCGTGGCTGGCCCGCAGGCGCATGATACGCCGTCCGGGCGCCGCATCCTGCATAGCCTCGATGGCGTTGCGCGTCAGGTTGAGCAGTACTTGCTCGATCATCACGGGATCGGCGCGCAGCAGCGGCAGGTCCGGCGGCAGCTCTTCCTGGATGGTGACATAGTATTTGCGCGCCTGCAGGTCGATCAGCGCGCGGATGCCGTCGATCAGCGTGCGGATAGCGATATCCTGGCGCTGCGGTTCGCTCTTGCGCACGAAATCGTGCACGCTGCGGATGATCTGGCCGGCCCGCTGCGCCTGCGCGCCGGCCTGCTCCAGCGCCGGCTTCAGGGTGTTCGGATCGACGGGGGCGCCATGCTCGATGGCGCGGCGGATCAGGTTCAGCGCGCCCGTGGTGTAGCTGGAAATGGCCGCCAGCGGCTGGTTCAGCTCATGCGCCAGCATCGAGGCCAGCTCGCCCATGGTGGCCAGGCGCGAACTCGTTTGCAGTTTTTCCTGCTGTTGACGATTCAGTTCCTCGACCCGCTTGCGGTCCGAGATATCGAGCACGGAACCCATCCAGCCTGTCTGCCGGCCGTTCTTGTCCACCAGCGGCGCTTCGAAGATCAGCACCGCCACGCGCGTGCCGTCGGGGCGCTGGAAATAGGTTTCGAACTGCGGCGTGGGATTGCCGGCCAGGGCCTTGACGAAGCGCTGCTGGTATTCCTCCAATGCTTCCGGCACCCAGTAGGGCATGGGCGGCAAACACCCCAGGATTTGCTCGGGCGGATAGCCGACGATTTGGCAAAATGCGGGATTGACATACGTGACGCGGCCTTCCAGGTCGCGCGCGCGCATGCCCGTCACCAGCGAGTTTTCCATCGCCGTGCGAAACAGCATCTGCTGGCGCAACGCCCCTTCGGCCACCAGGCGGCGCGAAATATGCCGCCACAGGGCCAGCAAGCTCCACAGCAAACCCAGCGACAGGGCGATGACGGAGCCGACCAGCAAATTGGGCAGCAGCTTGGGTTGGCTTTTCACGCTGTCGGTAAACAAGGTGATGCTGGCACCGGGCACGTCGAGCGCGCGCTTGTGCGTGTACACGCCGTGACCGGGACCGGCGGCGGCACGCCGTGCCAGCACCTTGTCGTCGCGGTCGATCAGCGAAATCTGGTTATCCTGGGCAAACCACCACGGCACCATCTCATCGAGCAGGCTGCTGATCTGGTAGGTGGCCACCAGGCTGCCCACATGGCGCTGGCCATCGAACAGGGGCTGGTGGTAATCCATCAGCATGGCGCCCGGCGGCGCGTCGGGAAAGCCGCTTTGCTGCGAGGGCTGGGCATACTGCCCCCGGTGCAGGCGGCGCGCATTGTCGGCCGCCGTCAGCGAGGCCGGTGAAAATGACAGGGCATGCGGCAGGTTGTTGTCGCTGGTGGCAAGCACCTTGCCGCTGGTGTCGAGCCACAGCACGCGCTGTAATTCGCGGCCATTGCGCAGCATTTGCTGCAGCCGTTCGTGCACTTTTTCCGCGCTCAGCGAGGCGCTGGCGATGTCCTCACCCAGGTTGAACAGGCTTTCCTCGTTGCGCGCCAGTTGAAAGCGGATGGTTTGCTCCACCCACAGCGTGTCGGCGATCAGCTGCTCCTGGCGCTCGTTGCTCTCCATCTGGCGTGCCTGCCAGGGCAGCCAGAACAGGATGGACAGGAACAGCAGCAGCAGGATGACGGGCAGCAGCCAGCGCATCGGGCTCGATAGCTTGAAGCGGCGCGCAAGGGTGGGGGGAGTCGGCATGGCAGGCAGGGTAGCGGCTTATCGGGAACTGGCTATTGTGGTTAACCACAATAGCAGGGGCGGTTTCTTTGATACTATATTCAAATAGACAAATAATAAAGTTTTTCTAAAAACCATCCAGGAGACAATCATGCAGATGAAAACCATGCTCGTCGCGCTGTGCGCGGCCATAGGCGCCACCGCCGGCGTCCACGCATACGCCCAAGCCCCCATCGTCATCAAGTTCAGCCACGTGGTGGCGACCGACACGCCGAAAGGCCAGGCCGCCGTGCGTTTCAAGCAACTGGCCGAAAAAGCCACGAATGGCAAGGTCAGGGTAGAACTGTACCCGAACAGCCAGCTGTACAAGGACAAGGAAGAGCTCGAAGCGCTGCAGCTGGGCGCCGTGCAGATGCTGGCGCCGTCGCTGGCCAAGTTCGGCCCGCTGGGCGTGAAGGAATTCGAAGCGTTCGACCTGCCCTACATCTTCCCCACCAAGACGGCGCTGTACAACGTCACCGAAGGCGAAATCGGCAAGAGCCTGATGAAGAAGCTGGAGCCCAAGGGTATCACGGGCCTGGCCTACTGGGACAATGGCTTCAAGGTGATGTCGGCCAACAAGCCGCTGCATAATCCGGCCGACTTCAAGGGCCTGAAAATGCGCATCCAGTCGTCCAAGGTACTCGACGCGCAAATGCGCGCGCTGGGCGCCAATCCGCAGGTGCTGGCCTTCTCGGAAGTGTATCAGGCGCTGCAGACGGGCGTGGTCGACGGCACGGAAAATCCGCCGTCGAACATGTACACGCAAAAGATGCATGAAGTGCAAAAGCATATAACTGTATCGAACCATGGCTACCTGGGCTATGCCGTCATCGTCAACAAGAAGTTCTGGGATGGCTTGCCGCCCGACATCCGCACGCAGCTGGAAAAAGCCATGCGCGAAGCGACCACATTTGAAAAAGCCATCGCCCAGCGCGACAACGACCAGGCCCTCGAGGCCATCAAGAAAGCCGGCAAGACGCAGATCTATACCTTGACGGTGCAGGAGCAGGCCGAGTGGCGCAAGGCGCTGGCGCCCGTGCAGAAGGCCATGGAAGCGCGCATCGGCAAGGACTTGATCTCGTCCATCAACAAGGAAAGCGCGAAGTAATAGCGCTGGCCGCGCCACCCGGCGCGGCTGTCAGGGACATCCCTGTCTTTCTGTAGCAACGGCACCTGCGCGTCCTGCGCGGGAGTGCGTGTACCCGCATTCTTTGAAAGTCCACCATGAAATTTCTGGATCACCTGGAAGAGTGGTTGATTGCGACCCTGATGGGCGCAGCCACCTTCATCATTTTCGTCGCGGTCGTGCACCGCTACCTGGCCGGCTTGCCGATACCGGTGGTGCAAGATTTCCTGATTCAAATCAATACCAGCTGGGCGCAGGAACTGTGCATCTACATGTTCGTTTGGATGGCCAAGTTCGGCGCCGCGTATGGCGTGCGCACGGGCATCCACGTGGGCGTCGATGTGCTGATCAACCGCATGAACCCGCGCTGGCGTGACCGCTTCATCGTCTTCGGCCTGGCTGCCGGCGCCCTGTTTACGGGCGTTGTGGGGACTTTGGGCGCCAGCTTCGTGTGGTCGATCGGCCACACGGACCAGACCTCGGCCGACATGGAAGTACCAATGTGGCTGGTCTACCTGGCCGTGCCGCTGGGTTCCTACCTGATGTGCTTCCGCTTCCTGCAAGTCATGCTGCATTTCATCAAGACGGGCGCCTTGCCGAAACACGACCATTCGCATGTCGCGGGGCTGGAAGATGAATTGACGGCGGAAGAAAAAGGAGCCAAGGCATGAATGCGCTGATTATTTTTGTGCTGCTGCTGGTACTGATGCTGACCGGCATGCCGATCTCTATTTCGCTGGGGCTGACGGTACTGACTTTCCTGTTTACCATGACCAGCGTGCCCATCGAATCGGTGGCCCTGAAGATTTTCACGGGCATCGAGAAGTTCGAGATCATGGCCATTCCGTTCTTCATTTTGGCGGGCAACTTCCTCACACATGGCGGGGTGGCGCGGCGCATGATCAATTTCGCCAGTTCCATGGTGGGCCACTGGCATGGCGGCCTGGCGCTGGCCGGCGTGATGGCGTGCGCGCTGTTTGCCGCCGTCTCTGGCTCCAGCCCTGCCACCGTGGTGGCGATCGGTTCCATCATCCTGCCGGCCATGGTCAAGCAAGGCTATCCACGCGGCTTCGGCGCCGGCGTCATCACCACCTCGGGCGCGCTGGGCATCTTGATACCGCCCTCGATCGTGATGGTGATGTATTCCGTCAGCACGAACACCTCCGTGGGCAAGCTGTTCATGGCGGGTGTGATTCCCGGCATGATGCTGGCCATGCTGCTGGGCCTGACTACGTGGTTTTTGGCGCGCAAGCACAACTATCCGCGCATGAAGAAGGCCAGCTGGGGCGAACGCTTCGTGACCTTCAAGAAGAGCGCTTGGGGCTTGCTCCTGATCGTCATCGTCATGGGCGGCATCTATTCGGGCGTGTTTACGCCCACGGAAGCGGCCGCCATGGCTGCCGTGTATGCCTTCATCATTGCCGTCTTCGTCTACAAGGACTTGAAGATCAAGCAAGTGGGCAAGGTCTTGCTCGATTCGGCCGCCATGTCGGCGATGCTGTTGTACATCATCACCAATGCCGTGCTGTTCTCGTTCCTGATGACCAGCGAAAACATCCCGCAAGCGATGGCCGAGTGGATCACGGGCAAGGGCCTGGGCGTGATCAGCTTCCTGCTGGTGGTCAACGTGCTGTTGTTGTTGGCTGGTAACGTCATGGAACCGTCGTCCATCGTGCTGATCATGGCACCGATTCTGTTCCCCGTCGCCATGAAGCTGGGCATCGATCCTGTGCACTTCGGTATCTTGATCGTGGTCAATATGGAGGTGGGCATGTGCCATCCGCCCGTGGGCCTGAACCTGTACGTGGCTTCCGGCATCACCAAGATGGGCATTTCCGAATTGACCGTGGCCGTGATGCCGTGGCTGCTGACGATGCTGGGCTTCCTGGTGCTGATTACCTACGTACCACAAATCTCGCT
Organism: Janthinobacterium algoris; assembly: GCF_051380935.1. Taxonomy (NCBI): domain Bacteria; kingdom Pseudomonadati; phylum Pseudomonadota; class Betaproteobacteria; order Burkholderiales; family Oxalobacteraceae; genus Janthinobacterium; species Janthinobacterium algoris. The sequence goes on from NZ_JBNYXZ010000014.1 coordinate 133,306, forward strand.
GTGGCTGCCAAATTTAATTTACAACTAAAACAGTTGTCCCCGTCATGGTGCAAAAAAAGTCGATTCTGCCGAATAAATGCGCTATGATGGGCAGCCTTAAGGGGAAACACGTATATGCATATACGCTCCGGTAGCAAGGCTGAAATACAGAATTGGCAGCAAAGTTGGTGGGGGAGTGGTCTATAAAAACGGTATTGATACCGGGGATATATTGAGGAGACACACGTTTCACAGAAGTTGTTGAGTCATAGCTGTCTGCGGCCACAAGCCGGCACCGGCGGACCCAAACGACCGGGAACGTGAAGCAATATTTGAAGCGCACCGACTGGTGCGCTTTTTTTTCGTGCGCGGGAAACGTCCGCCGAGACGCCCAAAGTCGGTGCATAATTCCCGTGGCGCTGTTTCCGGCGCCGGCAGGTTGTATATATGCCACACTTGAATAATGATCAGCAGATGAAAAAACAACAGGGCAGTGAGCTGTTCAGCGCCATCGTGGCCGCGCCATTCGGCGCCATGGGCGTGCGTGCGCAGGACGGCCAGTTGCGTGAACTGGTCTACCTGCCGCCGCACTTCGACGAGAAGGAGCCGCAGGATGCCGTCTCCGAGCGGGCGTGCGTGCAGCTGGCGCGCTATTTCCTCGACCCCGATGAGGTCTTTGACCTGCCGCTGGCCGAGCTGGGCAGCGCCTTCCAGCAACGCGTATGGGCGGCGATCGCCGGTATCCCGCGCGGCCAGGTGCGCACGTATGGCGACGTGGCGCGCCTGATCGGCTCGGCACCGCGCGCCGTCGGCCAGGCCTGCGGCGCCAACTGGTATCCCGTGCTCATTCCGTGTCACCGCGTCACGGCCGCTGGCGGCCTGGGCGGTTTTGCCCACCACGACGATGCCAGCGGTTTTCACCTGGGCGTGAAGCGTTGGCTGCTGGCGCATGAAGGCGTGACGGGCATAGCGTGGTCAACACGATGATGAACAGCTTGCTGGCGCCCGACAACACTACCCTGATCGATGAATTCTGCGACAGCCTGTGGCTGGAAGACGGCCTGTCGAAAAACTCGCTGGACGCCTACCGGCGCGATATGCGTCTGTTCGCGCGCTGGCTGGAGGTGGCGCGGCCCGGGCGCGAGGGGCTGTACGAGGTCTCCACGGCCGATGTCGAAGCGTATTTCGCCGCCCGCCATGACGAGAGCAAGGCGACGTCGTCAAACCGGCGCTTGTCCGTGCTCAAGCGCTTTTACCAGCTGGCCTTGCGGCAAAAACATATCTCGTTTGATCCCTGCCTGAAGATGGTTTCGGCCAAGCAGCCGGCGCGCTTCGTGCATACCCTGAGCGAAGCGCAGGTGGAAGCGCTGCTGGCGGCGCCCGACGTGAGCACGCCGCTGGGCCTGCGCGAGCGCACCATGCTCGAACTCATGTACGCGAGCGGCTTGCGCGTGTCGGAACTGGTGGACTTGACATCCGTGGAGTTGAGCCTCAACGATGGCGTGCTGCGCATCACGGGCAAGGGCAGCAAGACGCGGTTGGTGCCGTTCGGTGAGCAGGCGCGGCTGTGGATCGAGCGCTACCTGAAGGAGGCGCGCGGCGTCATCCTCGACGGTCAGATGGACGATGCGCTGTTCGTCACGCGGCGCGGCGGCGCCATGACGCGGCAAATGTTCTGGGTCATCATCAAGAAACACGCGCTGAGCGCCGGCATTACGGCGCCGCTGTCGCCGCATACCCTGCGCCACGCATTCGCCACCCATTTGCTGAACCATGGCGCGGACTTGCGTGTTGTGCAATTGTTACTGGGGCACTCCGATATTTCCACCACGCAGATTTACACGCATGTGGCCCGTGAACGGCTGAAACTGCTGCATGCGCAGCATCATCCGCGAGGCTAAACATTTGGTGTTTGGTTCAATTACGTCATAATGTGCCTTATGTGCTTATCTGTAACATCTAAAAACTAAAGAGGTAGTAAATGGCCAAGACAAATTTCCAATACGAAAAACGGCAAAAAGAGCTGGAAAAGAAGAAGAAAGCCGAGGAAAAAGCCAGGCGCAAGCTGGAAGCGAAGAACAATCCCAAGCCGGCCGATGGCAGCGAGGGCGATGAGCCGGAAGCGGACGACGCCGATGACGCCGCCGATGCGGCCGCCGAAGGCGACGCGCCCGCCCAGCCGCAGTAATTCCCTGTTCCTGATGACCGGTGCGGCATAGCCGCGCCGGCCCCGCCTCGTACTTTCTTTCCCTTGCTATAACGTCGGCCGCTGGCCGATGGCCAGTTGTAGCTGCGTGCTGGCGATGGCCGCATCGGCGCGCGCCTGCACATAGCCTTGGTACGCTTCATCGGCCGAACGCTGCGCCGCCAGCCATTCCAGCAGCGAGGCATTGCCTTTGATGTAAGACAAACGCATGCCATCGACCACCTTTTGCGCATCGACCAGCACGCCGTCGCGGTAGCGCGCCAGCCGTTCCTGCGCCGCACGCAGCTGCCGCTGCGCCGTGCGCACTTGTGTCTCCGCCTGCAGTTCCGCCTGACGCAAGGCCAGCATCGCCTGCGTCACGCCCGCTTCGGCCTGCACGATGTCGCCCTTGTCGCGCCGCGACAGGGGGATGGGAATGGCCAGCGAGAGGGACAGGGCGCGCGAACGGGGTGAGCCATCGACGGGATTGCCGCTGCCATCGATCCCGTCATGGTAACCGCGCGCGGCGGCCAGACCCAGCGTGACGGTGGGATCGACGGTGCGGTTGGCGCGCACGAGCGCCGCGCCGTCGCGCAGATTGTCCAAGGTGGCGCGGGCGATGCGCACGTCGCTGCGGGCGTTGAGCGCTTGCGCCACCAGCCCGCTGGCCTCCCTGTCTGCCTGCGCGGCGAAGTCACATGCCAGCTGCGCGTCTGGAAACAGCGCCTCGAACTGGCGCCCCAGCGGCGGCGACAGGTTCAGCATGGCGCTATCGGCCTCGCTGCGCGCCTGCGCCAGGTCGGCCTGGAACTGGTCGCGTTCCACGCGCGACTGCAGCAGCTCGATGCCGCCCACGTCGCCCGCTTTGCGCCGCACGACGTTCGCTTCCACCACCGTCGACAGGGCCGCCATGGTCTGCTGCTTGCGCGCGACGACTTCGCGCGTGCGGCACGCTTCCGTGAACGCGGCGGCGGCCGTGCCATACAGTTCGCTCCTGAAGCCGGCCACCTTTTCCTCGGCCAGCGCGACATTGCTGTGCGCTGCTTTGATGCGCGCGGCGCGCTTGCCGCTCGTCTCGATGGCCATGCTGATGGCCGGGTTCCACGTGACGGGGCGGTGTCCTCCTGTGGCTACCGTTTCGCGCGTGGCACCCAGCGTGAATTCGGGATCGGGACGCAGGCCGGCGATGCCGATGCCGGCCTTGGCCGACGTGATGCCTTCCTGCTGCGCCTGCAGTTCCAGGCTGTGGCTTTCCACGGCGGACAGGTAGGTGTCGAAGCTCAACGGGGCGGCGCTGACGCAGGGGGCGATCAGCCAGGCCGCCAGCAGCAGATTAAAACGTGTCATGGTTCACTCCTTCGGTATCGGTCTGGCGTTTGTGTAGGTGCGCCTCGATCAGGTAATACAAGGCCGGCAACAGCAGCAGGGTCAGTGCCGTCGCCGTGACCAGCCCGCCCACCACGACGGTGGCGAGCGGGCGCTGCACGTCGCTGCCCAGGCCCGTCGCCAGCATGGCTGGCGTCAGGCCCAGGGCAGCCACGGTAGCCGTCATCAGCACGGGGCGCATGCGGTCGCGCGCGCCTTCCAGCACGGCCTCGCGCAAGCTCCTGCCTTCGTCGGCGCGCAGGCGGTTGATCTGCGCCAGCATCAGCACGGCATTCAATACCGCCACACCGAACAGGGCGATGAAGCCCACCGCGCTCGAGACATTCAAGGTCATGCCGCGCAGGTGCAGCGCGGCCAGGCCACCGAGCATGGCCAGCGGCACGGCCAGCAAGACCAGCGCGGGCTGGCGCAGGTTGCGGAACTGCCCAAACAGCAGCAAAAACATGGCGCCCAGGGTCATTGGCAGGATCAGGGCCAATCGGCTTTGCGCGCGCTGCAGGTTTTCGAACTGGCCGCCCCATTCGACGCTGATGCGCTGGTGTTCATTGGCCACGGCTTGCGCCACCAGCGGGCGCGCTTCGGCCAGGAAGCCGGCCAGGTCGCGCCCACGGGCATTCAGGCGCACGATGATGTGGCGCCGTCCCATTTCGCGCACGATCACGCTTTCGCCCGAGGTGGTGCTGATGCTTGCCACTTGCGCCAGCGGGATCCTCGCGCCGTTGGCGGCATTGAGCATCAGTTTGGCGATGGCATCCGGGTCGGAGCGCGCGGCGGGCGGGAAGCGCACGGCGATGTCGTAGCTTTTCTCGCCCACGTACACCTGGCCGATGGGCGCGCCGCCGATGCCGGTGGCAATCAGGTCCGCCACGTCGGCCGCGTTGATGCCGTAGCGGGCCGCCTTTGCCCTGTCCAGTTCCACCTTCAGGTTGGGTAGCGGCGGCTCCACGTCCACCGCCACGTCGGAGGCGCCATGAACAGTCTTCAGGGCATTTGCCACCTTGCCGGCGATGGCGCGCACTTCATCGAGGTCGTTGCCGAAGATTTTCACCGTCAGGTCGCTGTGCGCGCCCGACAATTTATCCTGCACGCCATCGATCATCGGCTGCATGAAGGCCACCGTATAGCCGGGCATGCGGGCGAAGCGTTCGTTCATTTTCGCGATCAGCTGCTGCTTGCTCAGGCCCGACTTCCAGCTCTTGTAGGGGTGCAGGCCCACGCTGGCCTCGATATGTGATGGTGTCCAGTAATCGGTGCCATCGTCGTTGCGCCCCGTCTGCGTGACAATGGTCGACACTTCCGGAAATTCCAGCGCCGCGCGGCGCAGTTCACTGGCCATCTCGGAGGCCTTGTCCAGGGTGATCCCGGGCGGCATCTGCACCTGCAGCCACAGGGAACCTTCATCGAGATAGGGCAGGAAGTCGCGTCCGATGCTGCCGCCCAGCAGGGCCAGGCCCGCCAGCGAGGCGGCGCAGACGGCGGCCACCCAGCGCTTGCGGCCCACCATGCGCTCGAGGAAGCGCCCGTACGCGGCCGCCAGCTTTTCCAGCGCGCGGTTATGGAAGGTGCGACGCGGCTTGCGCAAGGCCAGCCAGGCCAGGCCCGGTATCAGCACCAGCGCCACCACCAGCGCGCCCACCAGCGCCGCGCCTACCGCATACGCCATCGGAGAAAACAGCTTGTACTCGATGCGCTGGAAGGCGAACAGGGGCAGGTAGGCGGCGATGATGACGGCCATGCCGAACATGATGGGGCGTGCCACCTGCAAGGTCGCCTCGATGGCGTCCTGCAAGGTGAGGGGCCGTTCCTGCTCGCGTTCGCGGCGGCGCAGCATGTTTTCCAGCACCACCACGGAACCGTCGACGAGGATGCCGAAGTCGATCGCCCCCAGCGACAGCAAATTGGCGGGAATTTTAAAATGGTGCATGAAGATGAAGGCGATCAGCAGGGCCAGCGGGATCGTCAGCGCAACGATGGCGGCCGCGCGCGGGCTGCCCAAAAACAGCAGCAGCACCAGGGCGACCAGCAGCATGCCTTCGCCCAAGGTATAACTGACCGTGTGCAGGGTGGCGTCGATCAGCGAGCTGCGATCCAGGTAGGGCACCACCTTGACGTCCTTCGGCAGCAGGTTGCCGTTCAAATCGTCCACTGCCGTATGGATGCCGGCCAGCGCTTCGGACGGATTGAAATCCTTCAGCAGCAGGGTGATGCCTTCGATGGTGTCGGGGTTGTCATCCTTGCCCAGGATGCCGCGCCGCTCCACATTGCCGTAGGCGAGCTTGCCCAAGTCCTTCACCAGCACGGGCACGCCGTTCTTGCTGCTGACGACAACGTTGCCCATGTCGCCCAGCGAGTGCAGCAAGCCCACGCCGCGCACCACGTACGATAGCTGGCCACGGTCGATGACGCTGCCGCCGCCGCTGATGTTGTTGGCGTTGATGGCGTCCTTGACCTGCGCCAGCGAGAAACCGTAACTGTCGAGTTTTGCAGGATCGAGCTCCAGCATGAACTGCGTCGTCAGGCCGCCGAAATTGCTGACGTCCGCCACGCCGCGCACTTGCTGCAGGCGCGGAATCACGGTCCAGAACTGCAGTTCGGACAGTTCGCGCAGGGACCGTGTTTTCGATTCCAGCGTGTAGCGGTAGATTTCGCCCGTCGGCGAGGTATAGGGATCGAGCCCCGGCTTGGCCTCGTAGGGCAGGTTGACGCTGGCCAGGCGCTCCTGCAGCCGTTCGCGCGTGAAGTAGCCGTCGCTGCCATCCTCGAACACGACCGTGATCAGCGACAGCGCGAACAGGCTGCGCGTGCGCAGCACATGCATGCCCGGTGTCCCCAGCAGGGCGCGCTCCAGCGGTATGGTGATCTGCTGCTCGATTTCCTCGGCGCCCAGGCCCGGCACCTGCGTGACGATTTGCGAGGTGACGTCGGCGATGTCGGGATACGCTTCGATGGGCAGCTGCTTCCAGCAATAGACGCCGTAGGCGGCAACGAATAGCAGTACCAGCCAGACGATGCCGCGCCGCTGGCAGCAGGTGGCGATGCAACGGTCAATCATTGAGCAGCACTCCTTCCTTGACGACGATGCGCTCGCCCGCCTTCAGACCTGCGAGGATTTCCACTTGCCCGCCATGGCTGGCACCCACTTCCACCGTGCGCGGCGCGAAGCGCAGCGGGCCGCGTTCGACCATCACGCGCGTCGACGGCCCGCTTTGCAGCACGGCGGACGCGGGCACCAGGATGGCGCGGCGGCTGGCGCCTGAAAAACCCGCGTGCGCGAACATGCCCGGTTTGAAGGTGCCGGCGCGGTTGTCGATGGCCACGCGTACCTGCACCGTGCGCGTTTCGGGATCGAGCACCGCACCCACGTAGGCGACCTTGCCTTCGAAGCTTTTTCCGGGCCAGGCATCGACGCTGATGCGGGCCGTCTGGCCCACGGCCACCTGCGTCAAGTCTCTTTCAGCCACGTTGGCCGATAGCCACACGGTGGACAGATCGGCCACCGTCATGACGGGTGCGTTGATATCGTTCCAGTAGCCGCCCTGGGCAGCGTCCATGGCGATCACGGTGCCGCTAATGGGCGAGCGCAAGACGTAGTCGCGGCGCGAACCGCGTGCGCTGGCGCCGTACTGGGCCAGCTTGTCGGCGCTGGCCTGCGCGTCGCTGCCGGCCTGGTTGTAGGTCGCCTGGGCCGATTCGTACTCCCTGCGCGCGGCGATCTCCGCATCGAACAGGGTTTTCTGGCGATCGAGTTCCTGACGCGCCTGCAGCAGGGCGGAACGGGCCTTGCTGTCGTCCGCGTAGGCGGCGCTCAGTTCGGCCGAGTCCAGGGTAAACAGCGGGTCGCCCGCCTTCACGCTGTCGCCCAGCGAACGCTGCAAGCGGGTGATGCGCCCGGCCAGCGGCGGGGTGATTTTCACCAGTTTTTCCGGCATGGCTACAATGCTGCCCGGCGCATCCGTCTGCGTGGCGATATCCTGCTCCAGCACGGCGGCGATTTGCAGGCGCTGGCGCAGGGGGGACATCTTGTCGACGGCGATGCTGCCGTCGTCCAGATGCGTCGACTGGGCAACGGGCGTGGCCGCTGCCGTCGGTTTGGCGCAACCGGCGAGGGCCGAGCAGGCGAGAGCGAGGGCGCAACTGGCGCCCAGGGCGTTGCGGGTGGTCGTGTTCATCCCGTGTTTCCTTGTTATTGATGGTGATGGTGATGGGGTATGCGTGGATGCCGTGCCCAGGCGGGCAGTCGGAGGGAGCGCAGGTGGCGCGGGCAGCGTCACTACAGCGCCGGGAAAGCATAGCAATGCCGTCCTGAAGAAGCGCCCAAGAATGCCTGAATCATTCTTCAGGTGCGGTGCGCGCACGGTGCGGCGCGGTAAAATGCCAGCATGGAAAACAGGGCGCGACGCGAAAGGCAGGCATGAGAATTCTCCTGGTGGAAGACGACCGCAAGGCGGCGCGCCTGCTGGCCCGTGGCTTGCAGGAAGAAGGTTTTGTCGTCGACGTGGCGCACAGCGCCGAGGAAGGCGAGGACGAAAGCTACGCCGTCGACTACGACGTGATCGTGCTGGACTGGATGTTGCCGGGCAAGCAGGGCATCGATTTTTGCCGCGACTTGCGCGCACGCGCCATCCAGACGCCCGTGCTGATGCTCACGGCGCGCGACGCCACGGCCGACCGGGTGGCGGGCCTGAACACGGGCGCCGACGATTACCTTACAAAACCGTTCGAATTCGAGGAGCTGCTGGCGCGCATCCGCGCCTTGCTGCGCCGCTCCGACATCAGCCGTCCGTTGGTGCTGGCGCTGGCTGATTTGACGCTTGATCCCGTCAGCCATCAGGCGATGCGGGCCGGTACGCCGCTGGTGCTCACGCCGAAGGAATATGCAATTCTGTTGATCCTGCTGCGCCAGGCGGGCGAAGTGGTCAGCCGCGCGCGCCTGGCCGAGCAGATATGGCAGGCGGACTTGATCGGCATCGATAACCTGATCGACGTCCACGTGCGCAACTTGCGGGGAAAAGTGGATGCGCCGGGCTTGCCGCCATTGATTCACACGGTGCGCGGACGCGGTTTCCGCCTGGCGGAAAACAACGGTGGCTAGCTTTCGCAAGCGCCTGTTGCTGGTGCACCTGGCCGTTATCCTTGCCATCGTCGCCTGCACGGCGCTGGCCGGCTACTGGGGCCTGTCGCGCGCCGTGCATGGCCAGCTCGATGCGGCCCTGCTGGCGCTGGCCGAGACGGAAATGGCGATGCTGCCGGCCGCGCCGCGCCAGCCCGTGCAGGTGCACGAGGTGGCGCCAGGTCTGGCGCCGCCGTCATTGACGCGCCTCGACCGCCTGGTGCAGATCATCGATGGCGAAGGCCGCGTGCTGGCGCGCAGCCGCAACCTGGAGGCGGCGCAGCTGCCGGCGCCTGCCGCCCTGCTGGCGCGCCTGGCGGCCGGCGACACCGTCTTCGAGACCCTGCCCAAATTTGGCGAAGAGCCGCTGCGCATGGTCTCGATTCCCGTGCCCTCATCCGGCGCAGGCCTGGCGGTGCAGGTGGCCGGTTCGCTCGACGACACCAATCACGTGCTGGCCGCGGCCACCGTGCTGTTTGGCGCCATGGCGCTGGCCTTGCTGGCGGCCGTGGGCCTGGCCGGCGAAATGCTCACGCGCCGCGTGCTGGGCGCCATCGACGACGTGGTGCGCCAGGCGCATTCGATCGGCGAAGCCAGCCTGCACCAGCGCCTGCCGCATCCCGGCACGCAGGACGAAATCGGCCGCCTGGTCGATACCCTGAACGCCATGCTGGACCGCCTGGAGCATGGCTACGATGCGCAGCGCCGCTTCACGGCCGACGCCTCGCACGAATTGCGCTCGCCCCTGTCGCGCCTGCGCACGGAAATCGAAATCACCCTGCGCCGCCCGCGCGAGTCGCCCGAGTATGTCGACGCGCTGGCGTCCTGCCTCGATGAAGTGCAGCGCCTGACGACCCTGGTGGAAGAATTGCTGATGCTCACACGCCTCGATGCTGGCCAGGAGCGCAATGCCGTGGAAACGGTCGCGCTCAATCCGCTCGTGCGCGCGGCGGCGCAGCGCCTGGAAAAGCCGGCAGCGCAGCGCGGCATTCGCATCGTCTTCGATGCCGGCGTGGCCGTGCACGCGCGGGTGGCGGCCGGTCCCGTGGACCTGGTGCTGGCCAATCTGCTGGATAACGCCGTGAAGTTTTCGCCGCCTGACAGCGTCATCATCGTCCATGTATCGCGCGATGGCGAGCATGCACTGGTGGGCGTGGCCGATGCAGGACCGGGCATCGGCGTGGAAGACTTGCCGCATCTGTTTGAACGTTTTTACCGGGGCGCCCAGGCGCGCGCGGGCGAGGCGCCCGGCTTCGGCCTGGGCCTGGCCCTGTCGCAAGCCATCGTGCATGCGTATGGCGGCAGTATCGCGGCGCAGAACCGCCCGGAAGGCGGCGCGCTGTTCCTCCTGCGCCTGCCGGCGTCAGATTGAGGCCGCCACGCCTTCCCAGCGCACTTGCCGCACTTGCGGCCAGGCGCCCGCGCGGTTGACGAAGCGCACCAGCACGGCGCGCTGCACGGCCTGGCACAGCACCGTGGCGATCAGCTGCACCACTTGCCGCGCCTCGTCCCAGCTGCGCAGCATCTGTGACGGTGTCAGGCCCGCGCCTTTCAATTCGGCCAGCAGCAGGCGCACCACGTGGTCGGCCTGCGCCGCAGGGCAGGTGACGGTCAGGCGGTAGGTGGCCACGACAGGACCGCGCCTGGCAAACCAATGGAGGAATTTTTTCATCATCACACTCCCCGTTCGGCGACAAATTCCGCGTTATTCACCAGCGCCCAGCGCACGGCCGAGACGCTGCCTTCCAGGCTGACCTGGCTGACGATCTGCTCCAGCAATCCCAGGCTGGACAAGGGCGTGAGCAGGTCGGCGCGCACTTCGATGCGCCCGGCCTGCGACGCGTCTTCGCTGTGCAAGGATTGCAGCATCAGCGCCGGCATGCCGCTGATCATGCGCAGCATCAGCTTGCGCACCTGCACTTCCTGATCCGCCTCGCAGACGGCCGTGACGCGGTAGATGCTTTCCGTCTCGATGCCCGCGTCGCTGCCGTGGGCGTTGATGCGCTGCGCCAGGTGGCGCAGCACCAGGTTGGCGACCAGCACGAATCCCGTGCCGATGGCCGCTTCCAGCGCAAAACCGAGGCCGCACAGCACGCCGATGGCGGCCGAGCACCACAGGGTGGCGGCCGTGTTCAGGCCGCGCACCGTCATCCCTTCACGCATGATGACGCCGGCGCCAAGAAAACCGATGCCCGACACCACCTGCGCGGCGATGCGCAGATGGCCGTCGGGATCACCTTCGAGCACCGAGACCATCACGAACAGCGAGGCGCCGACGGACACCAGCGCGTTCGTGCGCAAGCCTGCCATGCGCTGGCGCAGCTGGCGTTCGGCGCCGATCATGGCGCCCAGGGTCAATGCTGCGGCAACGCGCAGCGCAAAGTCAAATACCACCATCAGTTTCTCCCGGCTGGGGAGGAACAGGCGAGTGCAAGGGCGAAGACAATTCGCCCCGAAAGGGGGCAGCAGACGATAACGGTGGAACGATGAGGAGGGAAGTGGCGGCGAATGTGCATCGCCGCTGGTAAAACCGCACCTTGCCATGGGCAAGGCGGGCGGAATGCGCGCGTCTTGCCTAAGGCCGATCGCCGATGGTCAATCGACTACTGTCACTGGAACAAGCACCCACGAGTCACTCCATATCATTGATAACGGGGACAGTCTAGCCAGTGGGGCAGCTTTGGTCAACTGAAGCTCTCTTCAGGAAGCCGCCGCGTCGTCCCCGCCAATGCGGGGACGGTGAAGGCGACTGTTGCGAACTTAATGGGCGGCGCCGGTGGCGTCGGCGTGGGCATGCTCTCCGCCGCCAAAGAAGCGCGCGGCACGCTTGCCCAGGCTGTCGAGGTAGGTGTAGGCGACGGGCACCACCACCAGCGTCAACAGGGTAGAGGTGATGACGCCGCCGATGACGGCGCGGCCCATCGGTGCCTGCGATTCGCCGCCGTCGCCCATGCCGATGGCCATCGGCAGCATGCCGAAGACCATCGCCAGGGTCGTCATCAGGATGGGGCGCAAACGCACTTGCCCCGCTTCCATCAGCGCTTCGAACTGCCCCAGTCCTTCGCGCTGGCGCTGGTTGGTGAAATCGACCAGCAAAATCGCATTTTTGGTGACTAAGCCCATCAGCATGATGAAGCCGATCACGGAGAAGATGTTCAGGGTACTGCCCGTGATCAGGAGCGCCAGCAGCACGCCGATCAGCGACAGCGGCAAGGACACCATGATGGCGATCGGCTGCAAAAAGCTGCCGAACTGGGACGCCAGCACCAGGTAGATGAAGATCACGGCAATGCCCAGCGCCATCATCGCGCCGCCCATGGTTTCGGCCATCTGCTGCGCATTGCCGGCCACGTCGAAGCGCACGCCGGGCGGCAGGTCGATGGACTTGATGGCTTTCTGCACGTCGGCGTCGACGTCGCCGGCAGGGCGGCCCTGCACGCCCGCATAGATGGCGACGCGGCGCTGCAAGGCCTGGCGTTTCAGCACCTGCGGGCTGGACGAGGGCACGAATTCGACCACCTGGCGCAGCGGAATCATGACCGGCTTGCCGTTCGCATCGAGCTTGCTCGACGCCAGCGACAGGTCGGCCAGGTCAGCCACTTTCTGACGGCCCGACTTGGGCAGCTGCACGTTGACGTCGTAGTTTTGCCCGTCGGACGCCAGCCAGTGGCTGACCGTGTCGCCCGCCACGAACGGACGCAGGGCATTGCCGATCTGCTGCACCGACAATCCCAGGTCGCTGGCCAGCTCGTTGTTGATCTTCACGGTGGTCGACGGATTGGCGCCTTCCTGGCTGTATTCCATGTCGGCCAGGCCCTTGATGCTGCGCATCTTGTCCATCAGGCGGTGCGCCACTGCATCGAGCTTGCCTTCATCCGTGCCCAGGATGGCGATGAAGATGGGGCGGTTGCCCACCGACAGGGTGATGCCGGCAATCGGCGCCAGGCGTTCGCGGATCAGTTTTTCCAGTTCCTGCTGCGAGCGGCGCTTGTGCGTCTTGATGTCTGTCAGCTTGAGGTTCACCTCGGCCGCGTTGCGTCCATCCGGCGTGCCGATATTGGCCACCAGGCTGTCGATTTCGGGAAATTCCTTCAAGGCCGTTTCGATCTGGCGCACCTTGGAATCCGTGTAGGCGAGGCTGGAGCCGACGGGCGTCTTGAAGCGCAGGTTGACCCAGCCCTGGTCCGTTTCCGGGAACATCTCGCCACCAATCATGGGCACGAGCATCAGGCTGCCCGCGAACAGCGCCACGGCCGTGGCCAGCGTGGTCTTGCGCCAGCGCAGGGCCACTTTCAATACCTTGCCGTACCAGACGTGCAGGCGGTCGATGCCCGTTTCGATCCAGGCCATGAAGCGACCCAGCCACGGCGCGTACTTGAAGCGGTCCTTGACGGGGTCGCGCCAGACGGATGACAGCATGGGGTCGAGCGTGAAGCTGACGAAAAGCGACACCAGCACGGCGACCGCCACGGTGATGCCGAACTGCAGGAAGAAGCGGCCGATGATGCCGTCCATGAAGGCGACGGGCACGAACACGGCGACGATGGCGAACGTGGTGGCCATTACCGCCAGGCCGATTTCATTGGTGCCGTCATTGGCCGCCTTGTAATGGTTCTTGCCCATGCCCAGGTGGCGCACGATGTTTTCGCGCACCACGATGGCGTCGTCGATCAACAGGCCGATGCACAATGACAGCGCCATCAGGGTCAGGAAGTTCAGGGTAAAGCCGAAGGCCTTCATGGCGATGAAGCTGGCCAGCACGGAGATCGGCAGGGTCAAGCCCGTGATGATGGTCGAACGCCACGAGTGCAGGAACAGGAAGACGATCACCATGGTCAGCACGGCGCCTTCGATGATGGTGCGCTTGACGTTATTGAGCTGGCTTTGCACGCGTTCCGATTCGTCGTCCAGCACGCGCAGGGTGATATCGGGCGGCAGCGTCTTTTGCAGGTCGGCTGCCACTTTCAGGATGCCGGTGCCCACTTCGACCACGTTGGCATCCTGCACCTTGGTGATTTCCATGGTCACGGCTTGCTGGCCGTTCATGCGCGAAATCGACAGTTCTTCCTGTTCGCCGTCGACGACGGTGGCTACCTGGTCCAGGTAGACGGGGCCGACAGCGCGGCGCGCGACGATGATCTTGCCGAATTCGCGCGCATCCTTGATCTTGCCTTCCACGCGCACCAATTGTTCGGCCGCGCCATGGCTGATCGAGCCGGCCGGCAAATTGGTATTCGTGGCCTGGATGGCGCGGATCACTTCATCGACGCCGATACCCTGGGCATTGAGTTCGATCGGCTTCATGCTGATGAGGATCTGGCGCGCGCGCAGGCCGCGCAGCTTGACTTGCCCCACGCCGGCCACGCCCTGGAAGCGCTTGCTGATGATCTGCTCCGTCATGGTCGACAGCGAGCGCAGGTCATGCCCGGTCGACGTCAGCACGATGGTGGCGATGGGGCGCTCGTTGTCACCCTCGGCGCGCGCGATGAACGGGTCCTTGGCTTCCTTCGGGAAGCGCGGGCGTACCAGGGCCACCTTGTCGCGCAAGTCCTGCATGGCCTTGTCCATGTTGGTCGACAGCTCGAATTCCAGGTACACGCCGGCGCGTCCTTCCCAGGAGTTGGCGCGGATGGTCTTGATGCCGCTGACGGTGTTGACGGCGTCCTCGATGGGGCGCGTGATGTCGTTTTCCACGGCTTCGGGCGAGGCGCCAGGGTAGTTCACTTCAATGGCGGCGAACGGAAACTGCACGCTGGGCATGCTTTCCACGCCCAAGCCCCGGTAAGAGAAGATACCCAGCACCACCAGCGCCACCATGACCATGGTGGCGAAGACGGGGTTTTGAATACTGACTTTAGTCATCCACATGGTTTAATCCTTCCGTGCCAGCACGGCCGCCGGTGCTGCGGGGACGGCGGGCGCGGTGGCTGGCGCGGCGAAGGTCACGCCGTGGCCCGGTTTCACGCCATCGAGCTTGGCGACGATGACTTTCGCGCCCGGCACCAGACCGGACGTCACTTCAGCATAGCCTTCATCCTCGTTGCGCAAACCCAGGGTGACGCGCTGCGCGACCACCTTGTTATTGACCAGCGCATACACCACGGGGCCCTGCTTTTCATGGCGCACGGCCGTCAACGGCACCAGCGGCGCCACGGGCGAGCGCTCGGTAACGATGCTGCCCTTGGCGAACATGCCGCCGCGCAGCGCGCCATCGCCATTGTCGACGGCGATGTAGACCAGCATGGCGCGCGAGCCGCTCTCGGTGGTGGGGTTGATGCGCGTGACCTTGCCGGCAAAATCGCGCGCGCCGAAGCCGTCGACCTTGAAATGCACATCCTGGCCCAGCTTGATGCGCGGAATCTCCGCGCTGGGCACGGGCGCTTCCAGGGTCAGCTGCGCCAGGTTGACGATGGTGTAGACGGGCATGTCGGGCGAGACCTTTTCGCCGGCCTGCAGATGGCGCTTGCTGACGATGCCAGCCATGGGCGCGCGGATCACCGTGTCGGCCAGCGCGATGCGGGCGATGTCGAGCATGGCAGCGGCGGACTTGACGTTGGCGCGCGCCAGGTCGACCGAGTTTTGTGTCGTGTCGTAGGCTGTCTGCGAAATGTATTTTTGCTTGAGCAGCGCCTGGCTATTCGCTTCATTCTTGGCCGCCATGGACAGGCGCGCCTGCGCTTCGTCCAGCATGGCTTGCTGCTGCGTCAGGCGGGCGCGCAGGTCGGCCGCATCCAGGCGCACAAGGATTTGCCCATTGGCCACTGGCTGGCCTTCCTGCAAGGTCGTTTCCTGGATGACGCCGGAGACCTTGGCCTTGATGGTGGCCTGGGTCACGGGCGCCAGCGAGCCGGACAGGGGCAGGCTGATGGCCAACGCGCGCGCATCGATGGCGGCCACGTCGCCCTGCGCCAGTTCATGCACGGGCGTCTTGGCCTGTTCCTTCTTCTTGCTCGCTTGCAATTCGGCAGCCTTGGCGGCTTGCTGCTTTGATTGCATGACGCTCCATCCGCCGCCGGCCAGGCCCAGCACGACCAGGATCAGCACGGGGGTGCGCCAGCGCCGGCGGCGCGTGGCGGCAAGGGGAGAGGCGGGGGGCAGGGTCTCGTTTTTCATAGGTTTTTTAGTCAGGAGCGGCGCAGGGGCTCGGCGCCAGGTCTCGGTGCGGACCCGGCCTGTCGCTGGCCGGGGGGAATTCGGGTAGCGCATCACCGTGGCGGCCGCAGGCAGCACGCCTGCCGCTGCGGCCGTTCACGGCGATGCGCATGTTGCCACTTTAGGAAGATTCAAGTCCGGCCGCCATCGCCATGCGACAGATTGCACAAAATCGGGGCTGGAATGCAAAAAACGGCGACCAAAGACAACTGCCTGCATGGAAGCCGCGTACGTCACGATGCTTGCGCATCCTCAAGAAGCCGATTCGCCGGCGCGCAAGAATGGTCGGGATGGTTGCGCCACCGGACAGGCCATTCGCTCGCCGGTTGCCGTGCGGCCGCGCCACGGGGGGCCTGATGTCTGATCGGATTGTCGGAGCCGCGTCGTCGCCGGGGCGCCTGCTGGCTGCGGCCGAACCGCAGGGCGGACCGGCCGACAAGGCACTGGACTTGCTGTCCATTATTGTTGCTGCTGTCGAACAGGCGCCTGGCCTGGCCGTGCGCGGCATCGACCGCGACGGCATTGTGCGCTACTGGAGCAGCGGCGCGGCGCGCCTGTATGGCGTGGCAGCGGAGCTGGCGCTGGGCCAGCCGTGGGCCACGGTGGCCGCCTCGCTGCCGGACGCCGCCAGCCTGGCCGAGGATGTCTGCGGCGAATTGGCGACCGTGTGGGAGAGCGGCAAGGCGCGCAGCACACGCCTGTGGAAGCTGGACGCCGATGGGGCCGCGCCGCGCTGCATCTGTTCCACCGTGTTTCCTGTCATTCAGTCCGGGCGCGTGCGGCAAGTGGTCTGCATCGATGTCGACATCACGGCCAGCGGCCAGGATGGCGCCGCGCAGGGCGCCTTGCTGCAGATGGGCGACAATTTTCGCCAGTTGTACGACAAGTCCGCCGACGCCATCGTCATGCTGCGCGACGAATACATCGCCGAGGCCAACCCGGCCGCCATTGCCCTGTTTCAATGCGAAGACCGGTCACGGCTGCTGGGGCGCCGCCTCAGCGACTTTTCGCCCTTGCATCAGCCCGATGGCGAATTGTCATCGTTGCGCGGCACGCAACTGGCGGCGCAGGCCCATGCCGACGGCAATTGCCGCTATGACTGGCGCTATCAGACGTGCACGGGCCAGCTGTTCTGGAGCGAAGTGCTGCTCACTTCCGTCACGCTCGACCATACCTATCTGTTTTACGCCGTCATCCGCGATATTTCCTCGCGCAAACTGGCCGAGCGGGCCTTGTACCTGGCGGCACAGGTGGTCGAACATGCAAGTGTAGCCATCGTCATGATGGATCCGCAGCAGCGCGTCGTCAGCATGAATCCCGCGTACAGCGAGATCAGCGGCTACAGCCTGGACGACATGCTGGACAAGCCCTTTGTCTTGCACGGCGTGGAGCCGGATGCGCCGGCGTTTTTTGACCACGTGTGGGACGAAGTCGATGCCAACGGCTATTGGCAAGGCGATATCCTGGGCCCGCGCAAGCAGGGCGGGCGCTATCCGGCCTGGCTGTCGCTGACGGCCATCCGCGACAGCCAGGGGCAGTTGAGTAATTATCTGGCCATACTCAGCGATATCAGCGAGCGCAAGAAAAACGAGGAGCACACGCGGCACCTGGCCGAGCACGATTTCCTCACCGACTTGCCGAACCGGGTGCTGCTGCTGGACCGGCTGTCGCTGGCGCTGGCGGCCGCGCGGCGCAAACTGAGCATGCTGGCCATCCTGTACCTGGACCTCGACCATTTCAAGCACATCAATGACAGCATGGGCCACCACGTGGGCGACCTGTTGCTCAAGGAAGTGGCGCGGCGCCTGGTGCGCTGCGTGCGCGGCGTCGATACCGTCAGCCGGCATGGCGGCGACGAGTTCGTCATCATCCTGGCCGAGGTGGGCGGCATCGACCAGGTGGCTCATGTGACGTCCAGCCTGCTGCATGCCGTCACGCAGCCCTATCAATTGGGCGAATACGAACTGCATGTGTCGACCTCGATCGGCGTGGCCATCTTTCCCAGCGATGGCGACAGTATCGACACCCTGATGCACAACGCCGACATCGCCATGTACCACGCCAAGGAAAGCGGGCGCAACAGTTTCCAGTTTTTCAATGCCGAGATGAATGCGCAAATTGTCGAGCGGGCCAGCCTGGAGCAAGGCTTGCGCGCCGCGCTGGGCCGCGATGAACTCGTGCTGGAGTTCCAGCCCGCGCTCGATATCGCCAGCGGGAAGATCCTCGGCGCCGAGGCCCTGTTGCGTTGGCGCCACCCGCAACTGGGCGTGCTGCCGCCCGAGCGCTTTATTGCCGTGGCCGAGGAGTGCGGCTTGATGGTGTCGATTGGCAACTGGGTGCTGCGCCACGCCTGCCTGCGCGCACGCGCCTGGCACGATGCGGGCCAGGCCTGGCGCGTGGCTGTGAATCTGTCGCCGGCGCAATGCCTGCACAATAATTTATTGCTCAGCGTGCAAGATGCGCTCGCCGTGTCGGGTTTACCTGCCGCCTGCCTGGAATTGGAAGTGACGGAAGCGCTGCTGATGAAGGGCGGCGCGCGCCTGGCCGGCGTGCTGGCGCAGCTGCGCGCGCTGGGCGCCAGGCTGGCCATCGACGACTTCGGCACCGGCTATTCGCGCCTGGCCAATCTGCGCCATTACCCGGTAGACAAGTTGAAAATCGACCCCTCGTTCTTGCCTGCTGCGGCGGAAGGCGCGGCCGGCGAGTCTGACACGGCCGTCGCCGCCACCATCATCGCCATGGCGCGCGAGCTGCAATTGACGGTGATTGCCGAAGGCGTGGAAACGGCGCAGCAACTGGCCTATCTGCGGGGGCAGGGCTGCCAGCAATACCAGGGGCGCTATGCCAGCGCGCAAGTCGAGGGCAGTGCGCTGGCGACGTTGTTACATTAGTTGTTACATTAGTTGTTGCATTAATCAATGTTTCCCAGCAGCTTGATGCGCGCCAGCACCTGGCCATGGTCGGATGCGTGCGGCAAGCCCAGCAGCAAATGGTCGTTGAGGCAGCTCACTTCCTGCACCACGCCGATGGCGCGCGGCGAGGCGGCGTGGAAGTGTTCGGACACGAGAATATGGTCGATCGTCATGTAGGCGCTGTCATGGATATTCGTGTAGCCCACGTGGCGCAAGGCATCCTGGCGCAGCTGGATGGCGTTGGCGTCATACAGGCGCGCGCGCATTTCCGGCATCTCACCATGCGCTTCGCACGGCGCGCCCGCTCCCATGACGATGGCCGTGGTGACGGCATTGGCGATGTCGTTGAAGTCGCCCAGCACGATGCGGGGACGGCCGCTGTGGCCCAGTTCGCTTGCCAGCACGCGCAGGGCCACGGCTTCCGCTCCGCGCCGCTGCAGCGAGCGCAGGTTGGCCAGCGCATAGGCAGCGGCATCGTTGCCGTCGCCATGGCGGTAGTCGGGTCGGCGTGATTTCAAATGTACCACGACGACATCGGTGAGTTGGCCGCCAGGCAAGTGCACCTGCACATGCAGCGGGGCGCGGGCGAAGCGGCAGGCATTGTCATCGGCGGACACGGTCATGCCGGCCGGGAAATTTGCCCATGCCACACCGGCGCCGGCCAGCGGCAGCCGCGATACCAGCGCCACCGTGGGCAGCATGCGTCCTGCCGCATCCATCGCATCGTAGCCGTCCAGGGTGGCGTCGCGGTAGTGGCGCGTGCGCGACAGCACATCGCGCAGGGCCGCTTGCGAGAAAATTTCCTGGAAACCGATCACGTCGGCGTCGAGCAGGTCGATTTGTCGCGCCGTCCACTCCGCCTTGGCCGCGTATTGCGCCGGGCTCAACGGTTCCAGGTTGTCATACAATTTCGCCCCGGCCGGGGCCAGGTTGCAGACATTGAATGTGGCAAAGCGGATTTCTTCCTGCATAATTAGTACTCCTCACTGAACGATCAGCGTATCACGCATGGCTAAAAAAGAGCATATTTCCGAAACCCAGGCGACGCAGTTGCTACGCAAGCATCAAGTTTCCTTTGAAGAACACCCGTATCCGTATGAGGAGCACGGCGGCACCAGC
The DNA here is from genome assembly GCF_051380935.1 of Janthinobacterium algoris. Classification (NCBI taxonomy): domain Bacteria; kingdom Pseudomonadati; phylum Pseudomonadota; class Betaproteobacteria; order Burkholderiales; family Oxalobacteraceae; genus Janthinobacterium; species Janthinobacterium algoris. The sequence goes on from NZ_JBNYXZ010000014.1 coordinate 153,149, forward strand.
GTCTCGGCGCGCGAGCTGAACGTGCCGGAACACGCGGTGATAAAGACCCTGGTGATGCAGGACGAGGCGGCGCGGCCGGTGATCGTGCTGATGCATGGCGATTGCAAGGTCTCGACCAAGAACCTGGCGCGCGGCATCGGCTGCAAGTCCGTCGAGCCGTGCAAGCCCGAGGTGGCGCAGCGCCATTCCGGCTACATGATTGGCGGCACCTCGCCGTTCGGTACCAAAAAGGCCATGCCCGTGTATGTGGAAGCGTCGATCCTGGAATTGCCGCGTATCTACATCAATGGCGGGCGCCGCGGTTTTCTCGTCTCGCTGGCGCCCCAGGTGCTGCTCGATTTGCTGAACGCCAAGCCGGTGCAGTGCGCCCTGCCGGATTAAGAAAACGCGACGCCGCCCTGTCCCTGGACTGGGCGCTGGTGTATATTCTGCTGCGCCAGCTTTGATGCTGCTGTAAAAAATACAACAAAGGGAAGAAATGAATCCAGTAATCACAACCGTGGCAATGACAGTGGCCGCTTACTTGCTCGGCTCGATATCGTTTGCCGTGGTGATGAGCAAGGTCTATGGTATTGCCGATCCGCGCACCTATGGCTCGAAAAATCCGGGCGCCACCAATGTGCTGCGCAGCGGCAACAAGGGCGCCGCCATCATGACCCTGCTGGGCGATGGCGCCAAGGGCTGGCTGGCCGTGTTCCTGGCTGACCACTTTTCCACGGCGCTGGGCGTGGGCGACACGGCCGTGGCGCTGGTGGCCATCGCCGTTTTCCTCGGCCATTTGTGGCCCGTGTTTTTCCGCTTCGTCGGCGGCAAGGGCGTGGCCACGGCCCTCGGTGTGTTGTTGGGCATCAATCCATGGCTGGGCCTGGCGACCCTGGCCACCTGGCTGATCATTGCCTATGCCTTCCGTTATTCCTCGCTGGCGGCTCTGGTGGCGGCCCTGTTCGCGCCGTTTTATTATGGCTTGCTGTTCGGCGTCGATCCCATCTTGCTGGCCGTCATCGTCATGAGCGTGCTGCTGGCTTACCGCCACAGCCAGAACATTGCTAACTTGCTCTCTGGAAAGGAAAGCAAAATCGGCGGCAAGAAGGACGCGGCCAAGGCCGCTGGCAAGAAACAGTAAGCGCTTGATTTCCCGCGGCCCGCACGCATATGCTGTGCTTGCGGCGCCGCGCGGTGCGGCCGCCACCGACTCGCGCAAAGGCTGCCCACCATGAGTTCCACTCCCGCCACACCCACTCCCATCCGTATCGACTTCGTTTCCGACGTTTCTTGCCCTTGGTGCGTGATCGGCCTGAAGTCGCTGGAGCAGGCACTGGACAAGTTGCAAGACACCGTCCAGGCCGACATCCACTTCCAGCCCTTCGAGCTGAACGCCAATATGCCGCCCGAAGGCGAGGATGTTGGCGAACACATCGCCCGCAAATATGGCTCCACCCCGGAACAGATGGCGCAATCGCGCGAAGCGATCCGCGCGCGCGGCGAGCAGCTGGGCTTTACCTTTGCCATGGACAAGCGCGGCCGCATCTACAACACCTTCGATGCGCACCGTTTGCTGCACTGGGCCGAGAGCGAAGGGCGCCAGAAAGAACTCAAGATGGCGCTGTTCGAGGCCTATTTCACGCAAGGGCAGAATCCGTCCTCGCACGAGGTGCTGCTGGCCGTGGCGGGCAAGGTGGGGCTCGATACCGTGAAAGCGGCCGAGGTGCTGGCGTCCGATGCCTATGCCGGCGAGGTGCGCGCGCAAGAGCGGTTCTACCAGCAGAACGGCATCAACTCGGTGCCCGCCGTCATCATCAACGAACGCCACCTGATTTCCGGCGGCCAGCCGCCCGAGGTGTTTGAGCAAGCCTTGCGCCAGATCATCGCAGGCGGCTGAACGGCGCGCCAATGGCGCGCGCCATGGCAGACTTTTTGCGCTACACTCGGCGCAGAAGGAGGATAGTCAAATGCCAACAGCCCGCTGGAATGGTGTCGTTATCGCGCAAGCGGCCGACGATCAGGTGCAAATCGTTGAAAACAATGTGTATTTTCCTTTGTCCAAGGTGACGCAGGATTACCTGCGTCCCAGCAGTCATACGACCATCTGCCCATGGAAAGGCACGGCCAGCTATTACGACCTCGTCGTCGATGGCCAGACAAATGCCAATGCAGCCTGGTATTACCCCCAGCCCAAAGATGCCGCCAAGCAGATTGCCGGCCACGTCGCCTTCTGGCGCGGCGTGAGCGTCGAGCGCTGACGCTTTTTCCCATACGCAATAAAAATCAACAGAAAGCAGACGATGGATTTACGCCTCGCCGTGTACCAGCTTGCCTCGGACTATGCGCTCGATGTCCAACAAACCCGGCAGTTGCAGGAAGTGGCGGGCTTCCAGCGCGCGCCTGCGCGCCTGGCCTACTGGCTGCCGCGCGGCGTCGCGGTGCTGGGTGCCGCGCTGCTGGGCATGGGCCTGATCTGCTGGGTCGCCGCCAACTGGGAAGACCTGGGCCGCATGGGCCGTTTTGCCCTGCTGCAAGGCGTGTTTGCCGCCACCTGCTTGGGCGCGTTTGCCGTGCCCAAGGCGCGCGTGCCCTTGCTGCTGTTGGCCTTGCTGGCCATCGGCGGCCTGTTCGCGTATTTCGGCCAGACTTACCAGACGGGCGCCGATCCGTGGCAGCTGTTCGCCCTGTGGGCCGCGCTGGCGCTGCCCTTGTGTGTGGTGGCGCGCAGCGACGTGCTGTGGACGCCGTGGATGCTGATAGTGTCGACGGCCTCCGCCCTGTGGATGCAGGCGCATGCACATCACAGCTGGCGCATCGATTCGTCCGATCTGAGCATTTTTGTCAGCGGCTGGCTGGCCGTGCTGATTGCCTGTGCGTTCGTCTCGCCCCTGCTGGCGCGCTGGACGGGCGCAGGCAGCTGGGCCTTGCGTCTGGGTCTGGTGCTGGCCACCATCCTTATCACGGGCACGGCCGTCAGTGCCCTGTTCGGCGGTGAGGTCGAATCGCCGTACTGGGCCGGACTGGGCTTGTTGGCCGTCGCCGGCGTCTTGCTGGCCACGCGCCGCTACTTTGACGTGTTCGGACTGAGTGCCGTCGCGCTGGGCCTGAATATCTTGCTCGTGGGTGGCCTGGCGCGCGTGCTGCTTCGCGGAGGAGGCGATGGCGTCGGCAAGCTGATTATGCTGGGCTTGCTGGCTGCCGTGCTGCTGGCGCTGACCGTGCAAGGCATCCTGTGGCGCACGCGCCAGGAGACGGCATGAGCAATATCAATAGTCAAAGAGCCGATGCGCTCGCCACCCTGATCGACGACGCCACGCGCGCCGGCCTGTTGCCGCCCAACGCCACCCGGCCGGTGCAGGATGTGCGGCCGTGGCCGCTGGTGCTGATGACGGCCTTCGGCGCCTGGCTGGCCGCCATTCCCCTGATGATTGCGCTGGGCGTGGGCCTGGAAAGCGTGGTGCGCCACGGTCCCGGCGCGTATGTCGTGGCCGCCATCGTGCTGGTGGCGGCCGTGCTGCTGATACGCGCGCGCGGCGTGGCGCTGTTTGTCGAGCAGCTGGCCGTGCCCTGCCTGCTGGTGGGCGGCGGCTTGCTCGGCTATGCGCTGTACCGCGATTACACGGCGCAGATGGCTTCCTCGCTGCTGTGCCTGGCATGCTTGGTGGTGGCAGCCGCCCTGCCGCGCGACTGGCTGCGCGTGCTGCTGGGCGTGGTCTCCTGCGGCTTGCTGGCGCTGGGCATCGTCGATAGCAGGACCGACTGGATTTTCGAGAATGATCCCACGCAACTGTATCTGGCCTGGATGCTAGCCCTGGCATTCTGGCTGGGCGTGCACTGGCTGCAGAAGCAGGCTTTCAACGATGGCCGCGGCGCGCCCATCGCCACCTTCCTGGAATCGCTGTCGACAGGCTGGGTGCTGGCGATCCTGATGGGACTGGCCTTCTGGTCCGGCATGACCTTCATGCTGGGCGCCAGCGTGGGGCCGGGCATCACGCAGGAAGTGGTGAACGAATTGGCCCGGCAGCGGGCGGGCACCTGGTATGCGCAGGCATTAAACGGAGTGTCGCTCGTGCTGGCCGTGGCGGCCACTGCCTGGACGGGATGGCGCTGGCCGGCACTGCGCCAGTTGCCCGCCATCGGCGTGGCGCTGGTGCTGATCGTGCTGGCGTGGTTCATGCCGGCGCTGGGGCCGGTGCTGTTGATCCTCGCGTATTGTTTGACGAGCGGACGCTCGCGCGTGGCCGTGGCAGCCGCGCTGGCGGCGGCGTGGATACTCGGCAGCTTTTATTATCAGCTGGCCTGGCCGCTGGCCAGCAAGGCGGCGTTGCTGGCCGTGGCCGGCGCGCTGCTGTGCGCCCTGTCGTGGCTAGCCACGCGCGGCGCGGTGCTGCACCTGGTGGAAAGCCAGCCGGCGGGCGTGGCTGCCGGAGGCCGCGCCGCGCGCCTGGGTGTGCTGGGAGGCGTGCTGCTGGTGTTGTTGGTCGCCAATGGCGGCATCTGGCAAAAAGAGCAGCTGATTGCCAAAGGGGAGCCTATCTTCGTGGCGCTGGAACCCGTCGATCCCCGCTCGCTGATGCAGGGCGATTACATGCGCCTCAATTTCGTCAACCTCGGCGTCCTCTCCACGTTGGCCAGCGTGGACAGGGCGCCTGGCCGGCCCCTCGTGGTGGCCACGCGCGATGCGCGCGGGGTAGCCGAGCTGCAGCGCCCGTACACCAAAGAGGCTTTGGCGCCCGGGGAATTCCTGCTCGAACTGACGCCGAAGGATGGGCGCTGGGTGCTGGTCAGCGATGCCTGGTTCTTCAAGGAAGGCGAGGCGGGGCGCTGGGAAAAGGCCCGTTATGGCGAGTTCCGCGTGCTGCCCGATGGCCGCGCCTTGCTGGTGGGCATGCGCGGCCCGGAGCTGGAAAAACTGTAGCAGCTGTAGCGCAAGCAGTCGTGCAAGCAGTCGTGCAAGTTCGCGCCGGGGTGGCCATCCTGTAAAATTGCCCGATGGATAATCTTACGCATTCGGTCATCGGCCTCGGGGTCGGCGAACTGGTACACCGCAGCCTGCCGCCCGAGCCGCAAGCCCCCGCCCAGCGCACCCGGCGCGCGCTGTTTCTGTTTACGGCCTGGTTTGCCAGCAACGCACCCGACCTGGACCTGGTGCTCACCCGCTTGCTGCCGCGCCCGTTCGGCTACATGTTGCACCACCGGGGCCACACGCATACCTTGCTGCTGGCCTTGCCGCAGGCGCTGCTGTTGCTGGCCCTGCTATGGCTGCTGTGGCCAGGCGCGCGCCGCTTGCTGAAGGACAGCGTGCTTGCCCGGCTGGGCCTGGCGGCCTGCTTGCTGCTGGGATTTTGCTTGCACATGGGCATGGATTTCCTTAATTCCTATGGCTTGCACCCGTTTTACCCGTTTGACAGCCGCTGGCTGTATGGCGACATGGTCTTCATTGTCGAACCCATGTTCTGGGTGCTGCTGGGCGTGCCCGTGATCATGTCCTTGCATTACGGCATCGTCAAAAGCGTGCTGCTGGCCGCGCTGGCGGCGACCTTGTTTTTCTTCACCTATAAAACCTATCTGGCGCCCGCCTCGCTGGCTGTCTTGCTGGGGCTGGGCGTGGTCCTGGCCGTGCTGCAAAAGCGGGCAGGCGAGCGGGGACGGGGAGCGCTGCTGCTGGCCTTCGCGCTGGCCGCCACCTTCATCGGCACGCAGGGCGTGGCCTCGGCCATCGGCCGTACGCGCATCGAGGCGGCCGTGCAGCGCCTGAACTCCGGCACGCGCGTGTGGGATGTGGCGATGACGGCGTTTCCCAGCAACCCCCTGTGCTGGATCTATGTCTCGCTCGACAGCAAGACAGACGTGTACACCCTGCGGCGTGGCACCCTGAGCCTGCTGCCTGAGTCGCTGGCGCCCGCCGCCTGCCCGGCCGGGCTGGCCGAGACGGGCAAGCAAGGACAGCAACTGGCGCCCGGCATTGCCGTGTCCGCGCAGGCGGCGGGCAGTCTGGCCACCTTGCGCGCCTTGCAGGAAGACAATTGCTATGTCGACGCCTGGTTCCGCTTTGCCCGCATGCCCAGATTGAATGCGGACAAGCTGACGGATGTGCGTTTCAATCCCGGCATGCTGCCCAATTTTACGACCGTGGAGTTGCAGCAGTTCCGTAGCCGGCCGTGCCCCGCCTACGTGCCGGACTGGGACCGGCCCCGTGCCGACATGCTGGCGCTGCCCGATCAGGGGCGCAAATAACGTAGATATTGCCTTGCGGAAAAAATATCGTGTGTGCGCTGACTTCGCCGTGCCCGTGCATGCGACACTAGCAATTGAGCATGAATATCATTGAGTTAGGAATATTTTGGAAGAGCAGCACGCCTTACCCTATTTGCGAGAAACCCTGCTGTTTCTCGCCCTGGCCGGGATTTTTATTCCGCTATTGCAACGCCTGAAGGTCAACCAGGTGCTCGGCTTCCTGGCCGTCGGCGCTCTGTTTGGTCCCTTCGGCTTCGGCCTGTGGGCTGGTGAATTCACGTGGCTGACGCATTTTTCGTTCGTCCGCGCCGAGCAGGTCAGCGGCCTGGCCGAGTTGGGCGTGATGTTTTTGATGTTCATGATCGGCCTGGAACTGTCGACGGAACGCCTGTGGGCGCTGCGCCGCTGGGTGTTTGGGGCGGGCGTGGGGCAGGTGACTGTCAGCGCCTGCCTGATCGGCGGCGTGGCGTATTACTTCGGCCTGTCGCTGGAAGCGTCCATCGTGCTGGGCCTGGTGCTGTCGCTATCGTCCACGGCCGTGGTGATGCAGCTGCTCACCGACCAGCGCTCCCTGCAGACGCCAGCCGGGCAGGCGGGCTTTTCCATTTTGATGTTCCAGGATTTGATGGTGGTGCCGCTGTTCATCCTGATCGACGTGTTCGCCAGCGGGCGCAGCGATGACCTGGCGTATCTGCTCAGTTTTGCGGCCGTGAAATCGGCGGGCGCCATCCTGCTGATCTATCTGCTGGGGCGTCGCGTGATCCGTCCGCTGTTCCAGTTCTTCGTCAAGAAACGCCAGCCGGACGTGTTCATGGCCCTGACCTTGCTCAGCACCTTGGGCATCGCTGGCCTGACGTATCTGGCGGGTCTGTCGATGGCGCTGGGCGCCTTGCTGGCCGGCTTGCTGCTGGCGGAAACGGAATTCCGCCATGAAGTGGAAGTGACGATCGAGCCATTCAAGGGTTTATTGATGGGCTTGTTTTTCATGTCGGTGGGCATGCAGATCGACGTGCGCGAAATCCTCAAGTCGCCGATTTTGATTCCCTTGGCCGTGCTGAGCCTGTTTGCGGTGAAAACCCTGGTCATCAGCGTGATTTTCCGCATCGGCGGCTTTCACTGGGGGCGCGCCGTGGAAACGGGCGTGCTGCTGGGACAGGGCGGCGAATTTGCCTTCATCGTCGTCGCGTATGCGCTGGGTACGAAGTTGATCGGTCCGCAGGTGGCGCAATTCGTCATGCTGGTGGTGGGCCTGAGCCTGTTTGCCACGCCGGCGCTGGCCAAGGCGGCGCGCGCTTTCGGCAACTGGTGGGAAAAGCGCCACCACCATCAGCTGGCCGACCTGTCGCGCGGGGCGCTGCCGCCGCAGGGCAGCACCGTCATCATCGCCGGTTTCGGCCGGGTGGGGCAGTTGCTGGCGAAGGTGTTGACGGAACAGGATATCGCGTATGTGGCGATTGAAAATGATGCGCGGCTGGTGACGACCCTGCATCCGCGCGGTTTTCCCGTGTATTTCGGCGACGCCTCGCGCGCGGAACTGTTGCAAAAAGTGAATGCGGACCGGGCCGCCGCCGTGGTGCTGACCATGGACCATGCGGCCTCCGTGCTGCATGCCGTGAAATCGATCCGCCGCGAATATCCGCAGTTGCCCGTGTATGCGCGCGCGCGCGACGAGGCGCATGCGGTGGCCTTGATACAGGCGGGCGCCACTCTGGTCGTGCCCGAGGCGCTGGAATCGGCGCTGCAGCTGACGGCCACCGTGCTGCACACGGTGGGCTTGTCGGAGGCGCGCACTGCAGACATCGTGCAGGCCGAGCGCGACCGGCGTAATGCCGTGCTGCTGGCGAAAAAGCTGTCGTAGTGCAAGCGTGCGTGTCGTCGTGCTTTGTAAATTATCTATACAATAATAGTATATGAGCATACTACCCACATGAAAGCCGCGACGAAGAGCGGAGCGGCACCCTTGACGCCGCAACAACTGGCGGCGCAGGAAACGCAGCAAAAATTTGGCAAGCCCGAGCGGGGCTGGCGCGAGCAGGTGTACACCGTCATCTTCGAGGCGGAAACGCGCACGGGCCGCGCCTTCGACTTGCTGCTGATCGCCGCCATCCTGATCAGCGTGACGGTGGTCGTGCTCAGCAGTGTCGCTTCCGTGGCCGAGCGCTATGGCACCTGGCTGACGGCGCTGGAATGGTTTTTCACCATTTTGTTTACCATCGAATATATTGCCCGCCTGGCGTGCCTGAAGCATCCGGTGCGCTACGCCAAGAGTTTTTTCGGCATTATCGATTTGCTGGCCATCGTACCGACCTACATCGGCTTGCTGTTGCCGGGCGCGCATGTGCTCATTGACGTGCGTATTTTGCGCCTGCTGCGCATGTTCCGTATCCTCAAGCTCACGTCCTATGTACATGAATACACGGTGCTGGGGCGGGCCTTGCTGGCCAGCCGGCGCAAGATCCTCATTTTCTTGTCTTTCGTCATGATGGTGGTCTTTCTGTTGGGTACGGTGATGTATGTCGTGGAAGGGCCGGATAACGGTTACAGCAGTATCCCCACGTCGATATATTGGGCCATCAGCACCATGACCACGGTGGGTTTCGGCGATATTACGCCGCGCACCGACATCGGGCGCACCATCGCTTCCCTGATGATGCTGCTCGGCTGGGGCATCCTGGCAGTGCCTACCGGCATTATCAGCGCCGAAATGACGGTACAGCGCAGTTCCAAGCTGGTCACCACACGTACCTGCCCCACGTGCCTGAAAGAAGGGCTCGATGACGATGCCAATTTCTGCAAGAACTGCGGAGTTGCATTGCCGCCGCTGGCACGCGATTAGCTCATAGACTATACATAAACCGTATTTACTTCATTTTTTTAAGGCCAACATGATTCCAGTTCGCCTGATCGCGACGGGCAAAGCCGTGCCGTCGCATAGCGTTACTTCCGCAAGCCTGGACCTGAAATTGGGCCATCCGGCCGGCTACACCTTGCGCAAGAGCGGCGTGCTGTCGCGCTTTGTCGCCGCGCCCGATGAGTCGCAAAGCCAGTTGGGCGCCGCCGCCCTGCTCGACGCGCTGAAGAACGCCAGCTTGCGTCCATCCGACATCGACTTGCTGATCTGCGCCTGCGGCGTGCCAGAGCAAGCCTTGCCGAACACGGCCTGCTTCGTTGCCGAACACGCCGGCTTGCCGCCCGGCACGCAAAGCTTCGACGTCAACGCCAGCTGCCTCAGTTTCATGGCCGCCTTCCGCGTGGCCGCGTCCATGCTGGCCGGCGGCGCCTACCGCCGTATCGCCATCGTCTCGTCCGACCTCGCTTCGCGCGGCGTCGACTGGAGCGAGCCGGAAGCGTCGATGATCTTTGGCGACGGCGCCGCCGCCGTCATCGTCGAGCGTGGCGATGGCAGCGCCGGCATCCGCGCCTACAAGATGGGCACGTATCCGGAAGGGCGCCGTTACTGCGAAATCCGCGGCGGCGGCACCGAGCGCAATCCCCGCAACGGCTGCGAACCGGGCGACTATCTGTTCCGCATGGATGGCAAGGCCGTGTTCCGCCTGGCCGTCAAGGTGATGCCGGATTTCCTCGCGGAACTCATGCAGGAATCGGGCGCCGGACTGGAGAAAGTCGACGTGGTCGTGCCGCACCAGGCCAGCCCGCTGGGCCTTGCGCATGCGGCGCGCATCCTCGACGTTCCCGATGCTAAAATCATCAAGATATTTGAAACGCATGGTAACCAGGTGGCCGCGTCCTTGCCCACCGCCCTGCACGAGGCGGTAATGACGGGGCGGGCCGTGGCAGGCCAGCGTTTGCTGATGATGGGCACGGCCGCGGGCCTGACCATCGGCGCCATGATTCTTGACCTGTGAAGGTGGTGTGATGAAGCGGATACTGGTCACAGGAGCGACGGGCGGGTTGGGGCGCAATGCCGTGCGCACCCTGCTGGCGCAGGGTGTGGAAGTACGCGCCACGGGTCGCAACGCCGCCGTGGGCCGCGAACTGGAGTGCATGGGCGCGCAATTCGTCGCGCTTGATCTGGCGCAAGCATCGCCGCGTCAGGTCGATGAGCTGGTACGCGGCATGGACACCGTCTGGCACTGCGCCGCGCTGTCCTCGCCGTGGGGACAGGAGCGCGACTTCATCGCCGCCAACGTCACGGCCACGGGCCAGTTGCTGCGCGCAGCCGCCAGCATGCATGTAGCGCGCTTCGTGCACATTTCCACCCCGGCCATCTATTTTGACTACCGCAACCGCTACGACGTGCCGGAAACCTTCCGCCCCGATGCCTTTGTCAACGCGTATGCGCGCAGCAAGGCGATGGCGGAAAAACTGGTGCAAGAGTCGGTGGACCGCCATCGCGGCATGACCTGCGTGATCCTGCGTCCGCGCGCCATCTTCGGTCCACACGACCAGGTGCTGATCCCGCGCCTGGCGCGCGTGCTGCACGAGCGCGGCGGCAAGCTGCCGCTGCCGAGGGGGGGCGCAGTCTCCATCGATGTCACCTATGTCGACAATGTCGTCCACGCGATGTGGCTGGCCACCGTGCACAAGACCATCGCTTCGGGTGCCGCCTTCAACATCACGAATGGCGAACCGGCGCGCCTGTGCGACATTTTGCGCACGTTGTTCTGCGAGCATCTGCAGCAGCCGTTCCAGATCGTCAGCGTGCCGTACCGCGTGCTGACGCTGGCTGCGCGTCTGATGCAGTTCGCTTCGCGTTTTACACACCGCGAGCCTTCCCTCACGCCTTACAGCATCGGCGCGCTCAGTTTCGACATGACGCTCGATAACGCCAAGGCGCGCAAGGTGCTCGGCTACCGTCCCATCGTCAGCCTGCAGGAAGGCATCGCCCTGACGGCACAGTGGATGCGCCAGGAAGCGGCGGCGCACAAGGTGGGCAAGGAGCGCAATGGCTAGTATTACCGCGTTTCGCGTCGGCCACTGCACCCACCCGTCCTGCATGGTCTTGAAAGGCAGCGGGCTGGCCAGTCGATGCTTCCCCTCGCGCGCCTATCTGATCGAGACGCGCGCGGGCCTGTATCTGTGGGACACCGGTTACGCCGAGCACTTCCGCGCCGCCACGGCGAAGGGTGTATACCGCATGTATGCGTGGGTGACGCCGATTTCCTTCGATGCGCACGAGTCCTTGCAGGGCCAGCTGCGCGCGCATGGCGTATCGGCCGGCGACATCCACACCTTGCTGCTGTCGCACTTCCACGCCGACCATATCGCCGGCCTGCGCGACTTTCCCGGCGTGCGGCTGATGGCCTCAAAACCGGGCTGGGACGCCGTGCGCGGCCTGTCCGGCGTGGCCGCCGTGCGCCAGGCCTTCGTGCCCGAGCTGCTGCCGCCCGATATTGCCGACCGCCTGGCTTTTGTCGAAAGCGTGCCCGAAACGGCGTTGCCGGCGGCCCTGCTGCCGTTTACGCACGGGCGCGACGTCAGCGGCACGGGCGAGATTTACATTGTCGACCTGCCCGGCCACGCCATCGGCCATCTCGGCGCCTTCGTGCTGCAGGATGGCGGCTGGACCTTGCTGGCGTCGGACGCCGCCTGGGTGCCGGAAAGTTTTCAGCAGCTGCGCGGGCCGTCCGAACTGTCGTTCATCATCCAGCATAAGCGCGCGCCGTATTACGCCACCCTGAACCGCTTGCACCAGTTGCACCAGTCGGGCAATGCGCAGATCCGCATCACGCATGAAGATACGCTCGATTATTTGCCTGTGGCAGGCCGCCCGTGAAGCGTATTTTCTGGTTATTGCTGTCGTACTGGCGCACGCGCCGCCTGTGCTTTACCGACCGCGCGCAGCTGGAAAGTTACCAGCAGGAGCAACTGGCCCGCTTCATCGATGTGCTGTGCGTGCGCAGCCGTTACTTTGCGCCGTACCGCAACCTGCCACTGGCGCAGTGGCCATTGATGAACAAGGCGCTGATGCTGGAACACTTCGATACCATGAATACCGAGGGTGTCACCTTGGCGCAGGCGATGGCTTCTGCCATGGCGGCCGAGCATAGCCGCGACTTCACGCCCGCCGTGGGCGACATTACCGTAGGGCTGTCGTCGGGCACCTCGTCGCGGCGCGCCGTATTTACCGTCAGTCCCCGCGAAAAGGCCCAATGGGCGGGCGTGATGCTGGCCAAGGCGCTGCCCGACGGCCTGTTTTCCGGCGAAAGAGTCGCCCTGTTCCTGCGCGCAAACAGCAATCTGTACACGGCCGTGCGCTCGCCGTGGCTCACGTTTGCCTTCTACGATCTGTTCGAACCGTTCGACAGCCTGTGCGCGCAGCTGGCGCAATATCAAGCTTCCGTCATCGTCGCACCCGCGCAGGTGCTGCGCCAGCTGGCCTTGCGCGTCATCGATGGCAGCCTGGCGCTGACACCGAAAAAAGTCATCTCGGTCGCCGAAGTTCTGGAAGCGCAGGACCGTGCCCTGATCGTGCAGGCGTTTGGCGCCGTGCATGAAATCTACCAGGCCACCGAGGGTTTTCTTGCCAGTACCTGCGAGCACGGCGTGCTGCACCTGAACGAAGAATACGTGCACGTCGAGCCGCAATGGCTGGATGTGGAACAACGCCGCTTCGTGCCCGTGATTACCGACTTTACGCGCATCACGCAACCCATCGTGCGCTACCGCCTGGACGATATCCTGCTCGCGCGCGCCACGCCATGCCCGTGCGGCCGCGCCACGCGCGCCATCGATGGCATCGAAGGACGCTGCGACGACATGCTGTTCTTGCCATCCCTACCATCCATGTTGTCGGCGAACGGCGGCGCCCCCGTCGCCGTGTTTGCCGACGTGCTGACGCGCGCGTTCGCGCAAGCCTTGCCGGCGGATGCCGACTACCGCCTGGAGCAGTCGGGCGATTGCTCGTTACAGCTGCATGCGGCGCTCGACGATGCCGGCCTGGCCGCCTTGCGCGCGCACCTGGCAGCGGTGCTGCGCGGCCTGGGCGTGGCCGTCGACGGCCTGGACTGGACGACGAGCGCCGAACTGCCTCCCTTTGACCCCACCATGAAACGGCGCCGCATCCGGCGCCTTGCAAGCGCATGAATCCCTCTTCCATGACTGTACGCAGCCGCCTGCTGCACCTGCTGGCCGGCTGGGGCAGTGTCGGCCTCGTGTATTTTTCCAGCGACTTGCTGCAAGGGCAGGGCGTGCTGCTGCCCGAGACGGCCATCGACCGCGCCATTCCCTACAGCGATGCCGCCATCTGGCTGTACCTGTCGTTTTTCATCCTGATCCCATATGCCTACCTGGCGGCCGATGCGGCGCGCGTGCGCTGGCTGGCGCGCGCCATGGCGCTCTCCGCGCTGGCTTGCGGCGTGGTCTTCCTGCTGTACCCGAGCACCCTCGCGTATCCGCCCGTGGGTGACGGTAATGCCTGGAGCACGCAGGCGCTGCGCATGCTGCAGGCGGCGGATTCCACGCAAAACTGCCTGCCCTCGCTGCACGGCGCCCTGACACTGCTGTGCGTGTGGGCCTTGTGCGACAAACGCCACCTGGCGCGCTCCGTGCTGGCCGTGCTGCTGGGGATCAGCATCTGTTATGCCATCATCGCGCTGCGCCGCCACGTCAGCATCGACCTGGCCGCCGGCCTGGCTGTGGGCGTGGCGGGCGGCATGCTGGCGAAAATGCAGGTATTCTGGGCTATCCGCCGCGCCATTTCCACTGAAACCGCATCATGATGAATCCCTTTGCCCTCTCTTTCCTTGTCATGCTGGCCTTCGTGCTGGCCGAACTGCTGATCCTCAAATGGGTGCGCAAGACGCCGGTGCCGTGGAAAGATGTCATTTTCAACCTCAATTCCGGGCACATTTTGATGTGGGTCTTCCGCGGCGTGGAAGTGGCGGCCTTCGCCCTGCTGCTGCGCCATGTGAACCTGCACATCGTCGACCAGTGGCCGGTGGCCGCGCAATGGGTCTTCGCTTTTTTTGCCTGGGACCTGTGTTTTTACTGGATGCACCGGCTGCACCATAAAATCCCTTTGCTGTGGGCCGTGCACGTGGTGCACCACCAGGGCGAACATTTCAACCTGTCGCTGGGCGTGCGCAATTCCTGGTATTCCTCGCTGACGAATTTCCCCTTCATCGCCGTGCTGGCCGTGCTGGGCGTGCCGCTGGAAATCTTCCTCGTCGTCTCGTCCCTGCATTACACGGTGCAGTTCTACAACCACAATGCGCTGGTGAACAAGTCCGGCATCCTCGACAAGTTCATGGTCACGCCCTCGCACCACCGCGTGCATCATGGCACGGACAAGCGCTACATCAACCGCAATTTCGGCGGTACCCTGCTGGTCTGGGACAGGCTGTTCGGCAGCTTCCAGCCCGAACTCGACGGCGTGGAAATGCGCTATGGCGTGAAGGGCATGACGCCCACGCACAACCCCCTGTTGGCCAGCAACGGCAAACTGTTCAAATGGCTGCGCGTGCGCTTTCCCCACTGGCAGTCGCGCGGCACTTTCGAGGTGCCCGAACTGTTCATCGGCAGCGGTGGCGTGATCTTGTTTGGCCTGGTGATTTATTACGTCAACCACGAGGCGGCGCTGTCCGGCGCACAGCAGGCGATCCTGTTCGCGCTGATCTTTGCCGGCACGCTGGCGCTGGGCGGCCTGTCGGATGCGCGCCGCTGGGGCGCCATCGCCTGGGTCACCATCGCCGTGGCCATGCCGCTGCTGTTCCTGGGCTGGTATGGCGCGCGCGACGCCTGGGGCATGGTCTTCCTGGCCGCGCTGCTGGCGCATGGCCTCGACGGCGCGCGCCGCCTGTGGTGGCCGGCAGCGGTGGGGACGCGCGCGTGACGCCTGTGCCTTCCTTGCCGCCGCTGCGCTTCCAGCCCGCGCGCGACTCCGCCTTCCGCCGCGAACTGCGCGCACGCGCCGATGCGTATCTGGCGGACGAAGGAAAACACCGCTTTGGCGACTGGCGCATGCATGCGAAAGCCGTCTTCCTGGCCGTGCTGACGGTATTGCTGTATGTGCTGGCCTTGAACGCCGACAGCACACTGGCCTTTGTCGGCAGCTATGTCGCTTGCCTGGTCACGGCCATGGCGCTGGCCATGAATGCCCTGCACGACGCGGCCCACAGCGCCGTTTTCCGGCAGGGACGCCTGAACCGCATCCTGATCCGCCTGGTGGGCTTGCCCGTGGGCGTGGACACGGATTTCTGGACCATCCGCCACGTGCATTTTCATCATACGTATGCCAACGTGGAAGGCTATGACCTCGACACGGAACCGAACCCGTTCCTGCGCCAGACGCCGTACCAAAGCTGGTCACCCCAGTACCGCTATCAATACCTGTACTGGCCCGTGGTGGCGGCCCTGTCGCTGCCTTACCTGAATTGGTATGGCGATTGGCTGGACCGCTTCGGCAAGACGCCCGTGGCGGCGCACAGCCGTTTGCAGGGCTGGCGTGGCTGGCTGTCTTTCCTGGGCTGGAAACTAGGTCACGTGGCGCTCGTCCTGGCGCTGCCCATGTGGGTGCTGCAGCAGCACGGCATAGTCTGGGGCATGGTGCTGGGCGCGTATTTCGTGGGCCAGATGATCGCCTCGTGTGCGCTGGTGGCGCTGATCCTCGGCACGCACTGGGCCGAAGTGGAGTTTTTCCAGCCGGGGGCCGATGGCACCCTGCCGCATGACTGGTACCAGCACACGTTTTACACGGCTTGCGACTGGACGCCGCAACCGCGCCGCCTGCGCTGGCTTGGCTACTGGCTCGGCGGCTTGAATCTGCATCTGACGCACCATTTGTTCCCCACCTGGAACCACCGCCATTACCCGGCGCTGGCGCGCATCGTGTCTGAACTGGCGCCGCGTCACGGCCTCGTGTACCGGGAACTCGGTTATGCTCAGCTGCACGCCTCGCAGCAGCAGTTCCTGCGCGCCATGGGCCGGCCACCGGCCCGCACCTGACGAATCGTGCTTGACTCGGTTTCTGTTTCATCTTACATTTCTGTAGTGACAGAAATTAGAGAAAATCATGGAACTGAGTCCGACCACGCAAAAGTACATTCTCCATTGGGGGGAAATGGGCACCCGCTGGGGCGTCAACCGCACGGTGGCGCAGATCCACGCGCTGCTATTCCTGGCAAATGCACCGCTGACGGCGGAAGACATCGCGGCCAGCCTGAACGTGGCCCGCTCGAATGTCAGCAACAGCCTGAAGGAATTGCAAAGCTGGGGCTTGGCGCGCATCACGCACGTGATGGGGGACCGGCGCGACCACTTCGTCGCCTTGCAGGATGTGTGGGAAATCTTCCGGGTCATTATGGAAGAGCGCAAGCGGCGCGAGATCGACCCCACCCTGACAGTGCTGCGCGAATGCGCGATCGAGGGCGAGCACGATGCGGCAATTTCACCGGAAACGCTGGCGCGCATGGGCGAAGTGCTGGCCTTCCTGGAAATGCTCAGCAGCACCTACAGCGACTATAAAAACCTGCCGCCGGCGACCCTGCAGCGCATGCTCTCCATGGGCGGCAAGGTGGCCAAGTTCCTCAGCCCGGAAGAAAAACCAGGCAAGCGCGGAAAATCATGAGCGGCCCGTCCGAAGGCGAGTTGTTCAAGAAGGTGATGGGGGAGCAGTGGCTCACCCTGCACGCGGACATCCGCCGCCGCTTCGAGAAAAATCCCGCGCTTGGCCAGCCCCTGTACTACCGGGGTGAACTCAGTGAACTCACCAGTTCGCGCCTGGGCAAGGTACTGGGTTGGCTGACGCGCCCTTTCATCGATGGCGCCCTGATCCCGTATGACGACGCGGATTTTCCCGTGGATATCGAAGTCTATTCGCGCCCTGGCTGCCCCTTCATCTTCAAGCAGCGTACCTACCGCCTGCACGGGCGCGCACCGATCCGCTTCACCTCCTACATGGCGGAAAGCGCGCAGGGCGAAGTGCTCGAATACGTCGGCATGGGCCTGGGCATGAAGCTGGTGCTGCATGTCGAGGATGGCAACCTGCACTTCACCAGCGACGGCTATTTTTGGGATCTTTTCGGCTGGCGCCTGCCCCTGCCGGGCGTGCTCACGCCCGGCAAGACCTATCTGTGCCACCGCAACGACACGCCGCAGCAGTTCAATATCCGCATCGAGATCCGCCACGCCCTATTCGGCACCACGTTCACCCAGGTCGGCGTGTTCCGCGAAAGCGCGGCGCCTGCCCTTCACAAGGACAAACCATGAATACGCATTTGCTGGCCCTGCAACTGATGGCGGCGCAAGGCTGCCTGGGCGCCTTCGACACCATTTACCACCATGAAATTACGGAGGCGTTGCCGCAAAAGGCCTCGGCGCGGTTAGAGCTGACCATCCATGCCACGCGTGCGCTGATCTACAGCCTGCTGTTCGTCGGCCTGGCCGCCTGGGAGTGGCATGGCGCCTGGGCCTGGGTGCTGGTCATCGTGTTTGGCGTGGAAATCGTGCTGACCCTGTGGGATTTCGTGGTGGAAGACCAGACCCGCCTCTTGCCCGCCACCGAGCGCGTCACGCACACTGTGCTGGCGATCAACGCGGGCGCCTTCATCGCGCTGCTGGCCCTGAACAGCAGCGAGTGGGCGAACCTGCCGACGGCCCTCGTGTGGCAGCCGTATGGCTGGCTCAGCGTCTTCCTCGCCCTGTGCGGCGTGGGCGTGGGCCTGTCCGGCCTGCGCGACGCGTACGCCGTGTGGCAACTCGGCCGGCGCAAGGTGCAGGAGAAGGCCGAGCAAGAGGAGCACCTGAGCTTTGCCGCCACGCCGCAAACCGTGCTGGTGACGGGTGCCACGGGTTTCATCGGCCAGCAACTGGTGGCCGCCTTGCTGGCCGACGGCCACGCGGTGACGGTGCTGACGCGCCAGCCCAAGCAGGCCGCATGGACGTTCGAAGGCCAGGTGCGCTGCATCGCGGCGCTGGACGAATTGTCGGCTGCGCAGCACATCGACATGGTGGTCAACCTGGCCGGCGCGCGCATCGTCGGGCATCGCTGGACGGACGCGCGCAAGGCCGCCCTGCGCCGCAGCCGCGTCGCGCTGACGCAGGAACTGGTGGCGTGGATCGCCCGCGCGCAGCACAAGCCGCGCGTGCTGCTGTCGGCGTCGGCCATCGGCTATTATGGCGTGCAGCCGCAGGGCGACGCGACTGAATTGGCTGAAGACAGCGCGCCGCAAGCCATCTTCATGTCGCAGCTGTGCCAGGAATGGGAAGCGGCCGCGCGCCAGGCGGAGTGCTATGGCGTGCAAGTGGGCTGCATGCGCTTTGGCCTCGTGTTTGGCCACCAAGGTTCGCTGCCGCAGATGCTCTTGCCGATACGCTTCGGTGTGGGCGGCCCGCTGGGCAGCGGCAAGCAGTGGGTCACGTGGGTGCATGTGCGCGACGTCATCCGCGGCATCGCCCATTTGGCGCGCCGCAGCGAAGAACAGGCAGTCAGCGGCGCATACAACTTCTGCGCGCCGGAAGCCATCGAGCAGCGCCGCTTCGCCCAGGTGGCGGGCGCGGTGCTGCACCGTCCCAGCTTCATGCCCACCCCGGCCTTCGTCATGCGCGCCTTGCTGGGCGAGCAAGCGGACTTGCTGGTGGAAGGCCAAAGGGTCGTCCCGCGCCGCTTGCTTGCCGAGGGATTTGCTTTCCGCCATCCGCAGCTGGAAGGCGCGCTGCGCAGCCTGTAGCCTGGCGTAGAATGGGGCATTGGAGATGCTTTGGAGCACAATCTATGCCCCGCTTCAGCCATACGATAGACAGCCATACCTATGCTTTCGCCAGCCTGAAAGAGCTGCTGGCGAAGGCTACGCCGCCCCGTTCGGGCGATGTGCTGGCCGGCGTGGCGGCCGCCAGCGCGCGGGAACGGGTGGCGGCGCAGCTGGCGCTGGCGGACGTGCCGCTGTCGCTGTTCCTCAACGAGGCGCTGGTGCCGTACGAAGACGACGAAGTCACGCGCCTGATCATCGATAGCCACGAGCGCGCCGCCTTCGCACCGATCTCTCACCTGTGCGTGGGCGATTTCCGCGACTGGCTGCTCGATGACGCGGCGGATACGCAAACGCTGGCGCGCGTCGCCGCCGGCATCACGCCGGAAATGGCGGCGGGCGTCTCGAAACTGATGCGCTTGCAGGACCTGGCGCTGGTGGCCCGCAAGTGCCGTGTGGTCACGTCTTTCCGCAATACCCTGGGCTTGGAGAGCCGTTTGTCCACGCGGCTGCAGCCGAACCACCCGACGGACGACGCCACCGGCATCGCCGCCTCCATCCTCGATGGGCTGATGCTGGGCAGCGGCGACGCCGTGATCGGCATCAATCCCGCCACTGACAATGTGGCGCAGGTGGTCTCGCTGCTGCAACTGCTCGACGCTGTCATTGACCAGTATCAAATACCCACCCAGTCTTGCGTGCTCACGCACATCACCAATACCCTCGAAGCGATACGCCGCGGCGCGCCCGTCGACCTGGTATTCCAGTCGGTGGCGGGCACGCAGGCGGCCAACCGCAGCTTTGGCATCGACTTGTCGTTACTGGCCGAGGGGCAGGCGGCGGCCCTGTCGCTGGGGCGCGGCACGGTGGGCAACCATGTCATGTATTTCGAGACGGGGCAGGGCAGCGCCCTGTCGGCCGGCGCGCACCACGGCATGGACCAGCAAACGTGCGAGGCGCGCGCGTATGCGGTGGCGCGCGCGTATCAACCGCTGCTGCTCAATTCGGTGGTGGGTTTCATTGGCCCCGAATACCTGTACGACGGCAAGCAGATCATGCGCGCGGGGCTGGAAGACCATTTCTGCGCCAAGTTATTGGGCCTGCCCATGGGCTGCGACGTGTGCTACACCAACCATGCGGAAGCGGACCAGGACGACATGGATGCCTTGCTGACCATGCTGGGCGTGGCCGGCTGCAATTTCATCATGGGCGTGCCGGGCGCGGACGACATCATGCTGGGCTACCAGAGCACCTCGTTCCACGACGTCCTGTATGCGCGCCGCGTGCTTGGCCTGCGTCCTGCGCCCGAATTCGAGGCCTGGCTGGCGCGCATGCAGATCACGGATGCGCAGGGTCGCTTGCGCACGGCGCTGGCGCCGGCCTTCCAGGCCGCCCTGCTACGCCTGGACGACTAGGGAGGACGCATGGACGAGAACCATCCGTTGCAAGCGCTGCGCGCGCATACGGCGGCGCGCATCGCGCTGGGACGCCGCGGTGTCAGCGTGCCGACCAGTGGGCAGTTGGCGTTCCAGCTGGCCCACGCGCAGGCGCGCGACGCGGTGCACCTGGCGCTCGATGGCGAGGCCCTGGCACGCGTATTGGCCGCGCAAGGGCAAGCCAGCGTGCAGCTGCACAGCGCCGCCGCCACGCGCGCCGAATATCTGCAACGTCCCGACCGGGGGCGCCGGCTCGACGACGCTTCGCGCGCGCGCCTGGAGGCCGGTGCGACGGGAGTGGACCTGGCGCTGGTGGCGGCTGACGGCCTGTCGGCGCTGGCCGTGCAGCGCCACGCGGCGCCGTTCCTGGCTGCCTTGCGCGAACGGCTGGCGCTGGAAGCATGGACGCTGTCGCCGCTGCATATCGTGGCGCAGGGGCGGGTGGCTATCGGCGACGAGGTGGGGCAATTGCTGCAAGCGAAAGCTGTGCTGGTGCTGATCGGCGAGCGGCCAGGTTTGAGTTCCCCGGACAGCCTTGGCCTGTATCTGACATGGGCGCCCAGGGTGGGGCTGCTGGACGAGCGCCGCAACTGCATCTCGAATGTGCGCCCCGAAGGCCTGGCGTATGCGCCGGCGGCGTACCGGCTGCATTATTTGCTGTCGCAGGCATTTACCCGGCAGCTGTCGGGCGTGGCATTGAAGGATGAAACGGTGGCGCAAGGCGCGGCCCTGGCGGGCGCGCGCAACTTCCTGCTGGAGTGAGTCGCGGCGATCAGATGTCGCGGATTTCGTCCAGCGGCCAGCGCGGGCGCACATTGAACGAATAATCGTGCTTGGCAGCGTTCGGGTTGATTTGCAGGCGCATGGCGCCGGCAAAGGCGATCATGGCGCCGTTATCGGTACAGAATTCCAGCTCCGGGTAATACACCTTGAAGCGCTTCTTGGCGGCCGCCGCGTTGAGCGAGGCACGCAGTTGCGCGTTGGCGCCCACGCCGCCGGCGATCACCATGCGTTTCAAGCCCGTGTGCTTGAGGGCCGCCACGCATTTGGCCGTCAGCACGTCGACGATGGCGTCGACGAAGCCGCGCGCGATATTCGCTTTGTCCTGTTCGCAGATGTTGGCGATGACTTTTTCTTCATGGTTCTTCACCACCGTCAGCACGGCCGTCTTCAGCCCAGAGAAACTAAAATTGAAATCCTTCGAATGCAGCATCGGGCGTGGCAGCTTATACGCCAGCGGGTCGCCGAATTCGGCCAGGCGCGAAATGGCGGGGCCGCCCGGATAACCGAGGCCCAGCAGCTTGGCCGACTTGTCGAACGCCTCGCCGGCCGCATCATCGAGCGTTTCGCCCAGCATCGTGTACTGTCCCACGCCATCGACGCGCATCAACTGCGTATGGCCGCCCGACACCAGCAGGGCGATGAAGGGGAACTCCGGCGGCTCCGACGCCAGCAGTGGCGACAGCAGATGGCCTTCCAGGTGGTGGATGCCCAGCACCGGCTTGTTGATGGCCAGGCCCAGGCTGCAGGCGACGGAAGAACCCACCAACAGCGCGCCGGCGAGGCCCGGACCTTGCGTGTAGGCGATGGCGTCGATTTCGGACAGGGTGATGCCGGCCTTGGCCAGCGTCTCTTCCAGCAGCGGGATGGCGCGGCGGATATGGTCGCGCGACGCCAGTTCCGGCACCACGCCGCCATATTGCTCGTGCATGGCCACTTGCGAATAGAGGGCGTGCGACAGCAGGCCGCGTTGCGTGTCGTACAAGGCCAGGCCGGTTTCGTCACAGGAGGATTCGACGCCAAGAACAATCATGAAGGTGCTAAATAGGGAGGAGTAATCCGCCATTGTAAAGGAAAGCCGGGCAGTCCACCGTGCGGCCGGCGCACCATTTCGGCGGCAGTGTGCACTTGCGCAGTGCGCCGCAACGGCATTTTGCTTTGTATTAGGCCCTTCTTACGCCTGTGCCGGCACTGGCACCGCTCTTGCTTAGGCAAGCGTGTGCCTTTTTCAAGGAGCTTGCGATGCCAGAACAATGGAAAATGATTTGCCGCCTGAAGGATATGCCGCTGGCGCGCGCGCGCATGGTGCCGCGGGGACTGGCGTGGCAGGACTTGCCGGGCGTGGCGCTGTTCCGCGCGTTGGATGACACGGTGTACGCGCTGCTCGACACGGTGCCTTGCCTGGGCGGCCCGCTGGCGCATGGGGTGCTGATGCAGAAAAACTTGATGGGGCCGAAGAATAGCTGGATCATCGAGCTCGATTCGGGCCGCCTGGTGGCACCCGTGCAGGGCATGGCGCGCCTGTACGCCGTGCGCATCATGGACGGGCGCATCTACCTGGACGTCAATGAACTCAATATCCCGGCCAGCAAGGCCGAACAGGCGCTGGCGGGATCGTTCGCCGTGCTGCCGCATGTGCTGATGGCGTAATGAAGGGAAAAGCAAAAACGGCGCACAGGGCGCCGTTTTTCGTCTCCGCGAGAGGCTTATGCCGGGCGGTTCAATAAATGCGCATGCGCGTCGCGCAGCATGGTGGCCGTCGTGTCCCAGTCGATGCAGCCGTCGGTGACGGAGCAGCCGTAGGTCAGTTGCGACAGGTCTTGCGGTATCTTCTGGTTGCCACCGACGATGTTCGATTCGATCATCACGCCCACCAGCGAGCCGTTGCCCTGGCGGATCTGGTTGACCACGTCGGCCATCACCAGCGGCTGCAGTTCCGGCTTTTTATAGCTGTTCGCGTGCGAGCAGTCGACCACCAGGTTGGCGGGCAGCTTGGCCTTGGCCAGCGCCTGTTCGGCGATGGCGATCGAGACCGAATCGTAGTTCGGGCGTCCGTCGCCGCCGCGCAGCACCACGTGGCCATACGCGTTGCCGCGCGTGCGCACGATGGCGACATTACCTTCGGCGTTAATGCCCAGGAAGGAGTGCGGGTGCGCCGACGACAAGATCGCGTTCACCGCAATGCTGATGTCGCCATCGGTGCCGTTCTTGAAGCCCACCGGCGTCGACAGGCCGGACGACATTTCGCGGTGCGTCTGCGATTCGGTGGTGCGCGCGCCGATGGCCGTCCAGGCGATCAGGTCGCCCAGGTACTGTGGCGAGATCGGGTCCAGCGCTTCAGTGGCGGTGGGCAGGCCCAGTTCGCACACGTCGAGCAGGAACTGGCGCGCCTTTTCCATGCCTTCGTTGACCTTGAAGGAATCGTCCATGTACGGGTCGTTGATGTACCCCTTCCAGCCCGTGGTGGTACGCGGCTTTTCGAAATACACGCGCATCACCAGCAGCATCGTATCCTTGACTTCTTCTTGCAGCGCCTTCAGGCGGCGCGCGTAATCGAGGCCGGCAACGGGGTCGTGGATGGAGCACGGACCGACGACGACGAACAGGCGCTGGTCCTTGCGGTCGATGATGTTGCGCAGCGCTTCGCGGCCGCGGCTGACGGTGTCGAAGGCGCTCTCCGACAGCGGCAGCTTGGCGTGCAGTTCGGCCGGTGTCGGCATGGGCGCGAAAGAGGTGACGTTGATATTTTCGATGTCTGGCGTATTCATGATTCTGGCTCGGCTTTCGCTATTGCGTTCTTTAAGAGGCAATAGTGTAGCGGAAATGCGGCCTGGCGGCGGGGATGGGGCCAAAACGGGAATGCATGAGTTGTTTTATGGCAGGGCCGGTACGCCGCCGGGCCCCCTGGTTTGTGCGCGCAATGTGTGCGCTCAATGGCCGCCGGCCAGGCTGGCGCCAAAGGTGTAGCGGGCGATGCGCTGGTAGGTGCCGGCCAGCTCAGGCGGTCGTGGCAGGCCGGGATGGCGCCGCACATGCTCGAGGATGGCCATTTCGTGCTGGCGTATCTGCGCATCGAGGCAGGCAATTTGCTGGCGCAGTAATTGATGTAGCGCAATCTGGCCCGCATGAAAGTGGCTCTCCAGGCGCGCCACTTCTTGCTTGCGCAGCTGTTGCACGGTGTACAGGCGGCGCAGCCACAGCCGTAGTTCCACGTAGGCGGGCGAGGGCGGCGTCCAGGGCGCAGGGCGTGCCGCCGCGCAATAATGGGCCAGCACCACGGCACTGCGTGCCGCATCCTCGGGCAAGCCCTGGTCGCGGATATATTCTTGCAGCTGCGTGGGCTGGGCATCGCAGACCAGCATGCCCATCTCGGCCAGCACGCGGGCGGCGACCTCGCTGTGTGGTGCGTCCAGGCGCAAGCAGACGCGCAAGCCCATGATGGTGATGTCGTTCCTTTGCAGCCAGCTGCGCAGCCAGCGGTAGCCGGCAACGTCGTTTTCCAGCACCTTGCACAGTACTTCGCCGCCCGAGAGCAGCACGGCTTTCAGCCGCAGCTTGCTCGTTTCGATGCCGACGAAGGCGCTTTCCTGTTTGATCGCATATTCCATGATGAGTTCTCCTGTGCAGTCTTATACGGAGTGGCGGCGCGTTTGGATGCAGTCGTGCTGCACATTCCTCAAAGAAATATGTTGAGAGACTGTTGCATTGGCACCTATGCCGTCCATCAGCCCGTCTGCACGGGGAAAAATCCGTGTAAGCTGGCGCCATGACGACTGTTTCCATCCCCCATACCGATGTGGCCGGCGAGCCATTCCCCGCTGCACGTTTCATCAAAGAAATAGGACGCGGCAAGAACGGCGCGCGCAGCATGACGCGTGACGACGCCCGCGCCCTGTACCGCGCCATGCTCGAGGGCCGCGTGTCTGACCTGGAGCTGGGCGGCATTTTGTTATCCATGCGCATCAAAGGCGAGTCCGTGGACGAGATCGCCGGCTTCCTCGACGCGGCTGAAGCCTCGTTCGCCCCACTGGCCGCGCCAGCCGGCGAATTTGCCCCGATCATCATTCCCAGCTACAACGGCGCGCGCAAGATGGCTAACCTGACGGCTTTGCTGGCGCTGCTACTGGCGCGCGCGGGCGCACCCGTGCTCGTGCATGGCGTGAGCAGCGACCCGGGCCGCATCACCACGGCCGAAGTGCTGGCCGCGCTGGGCGTGCCGGTCTCGTTGGAGCATGCGCAAGCCGAGGCCGCCATGGCGCGCGGGGAAGTCGCCTTCTTGCCCATAGCGTCACTGGCGCCGCGCCTGGCGCACATGCTGTCGCTGCGGCGCGTGCTGGGGGTGCGCAATTCCACGCATACCTTGGTGAAAATCATGCAGCCGTTTGCCGGACCCGCCCTGCGTCTGGTCTCGTACACGCATCCGGAATATCTGGAAATGCTCGGTGAATACTTCCTGACAGCATCTCCGCCGGGGCGCGGCGATGCTTTCCTGATGCGCGGCACGGAAGGCGAGACGGTGGCCAACGCCAACAAGGCGCAGCAGATCGACTGGTTCCATGGCGCTGAGCGCACGGTGCTGGTGGAAAAGCAAGCGCTGGTGGCGGGTTTGTCGCAGTTGCCGCATTTGCCGGCCGAGCGCGATGCGGCCACCACCGCCGAATGGATCGCTGCCGTGCTGCGCGGCGAGGTGCCCGTGCCGCCATCGATTGCCGAGCAGGTGGAGCAATGCCTGATGGCATCGCGGCAGATTGCAGCACGGCCGCGCTAGCCGCGTCGCCGCAGTTTACAATAGTGTCTTTGTAATCAGCGGTGACCGGAATTCTTATGGCAAAACAATTTGATGTGGCAGTGATCGGCGCCGGCGCGGCCGGCATGATGTGTGCGGCGGTTGCCGCCCAGCAAGGCAAGCGCGTGGTGTTGATCGATCACGCGGCCAAGCTGGCAGAAAAGATCCGCATCTCGGGTGGTGGACGGTGTAATTTCACCAATATTAACGCCACCCCACAAAATTTCCTCTCGGAAAACCCGCATTTTTGCAAAAGCGCGTTGTCGCGCTACACGCCGCAGGATTTCCTCGCGCTGGTGAAAAAATACCGTATCGGCTACCACGAGAAGCACAAAGGCCAGCTGTTTTGCACTGAATCGGCCGAGCTGATCATCGACATGCTTAAGGACGAGTGCGCCGCTGGCGGCGTGCACTGGCGCATGCCGTGCAAGATCGACAATGTTGTCCCGCAAGATGATGGCGGCTTCGTGCTGCAGACGGATAGCGGCGACATTGAGACGGCCAGCATCGTCATCGCCACGGGCGGCTTGTCGATTCCGAAGATCGGCGCCACGGATTTTGCCTACCGCATCGCCAAGCAATTCGACCTGGCGATGGTCGAACCGCGTCCGGCCCTGGTGCCGCTGACATTCGATGCGGCCAGCTGGGCACCGTTCGCGGAATTGTCCGGCATTGCGCTGGAAGTGGACGTGGAGACGGGCATCCTGAAAGGCCGCAAGGCAACGGGCGCGCGTTTCCGCGAAGATTTGCTGTTCACGCACCGCGGCCTGTCCGGCCCGGCGATCCTGCAAATTTCCAGCTATTGGCTGCCGGGCACGCCCATCGTCATCAACTTGTTGCCGGAAGTGGACGTGGCGCAGACCCTCATCGAAGGCAAGGGCACCTTGAAGAAGCAGCTGGGCAATATTGTCGCGCAATGGTTGCCGCAGCGCTTGGCCGACTGCCTGCTGGCCGTCAACGGCCTGGCGCCGGACGCGCGCATCGCCGACATGCCCGACGCCCAGCTGCGCAAGCTGGGGCAGGCCATCAATGCCTGGTCCATCGTGCCGGACGGCTCCGAAGGCTACCGCAAGGCCGAAGTGACGCGCGGCGGCATCGATACGCGCGAACTGTCGCAGCAGACCATGATGGCCAATAAAGTGCCGGGCCTGTATTTCATCGGCGAATCGGTCGACGTGACGGGCTGGCTGGGTGGCTACAACTTCCAGTGGGCCTGGGCTTCCGGCGTGGCGGCAGGTATTGCCTTGCAGTAAGCTACTCTGTAATGGGGTTCTGGCGCCAGGTGCGCCGTCTCCCCGGTGCGTGGTTTACGCCACATTCCGTCAGTGATCGCAGGCTGCATGCCGCACGCAAGTGGGGGAGGGGCTTCCCTTTCCGAATAAAAGCTGCTACTATCTATCTCTTCCTATACACCACCTCAACGGTTTGAATTTTACATGACCACTATTCGCCTTAAAGAAAACGAGCCGTTCGAAGTCGCAATGCGTCGCTTCAAACGCACCATCGAAAAAACGGGTCTGCTGACCGAATTGCGCGCACGCGAATTCTACGAAAAGCCAACAGCTGAGCGCAAGCGCAAGCTGGCAGCTGCTGTAAAGCGTCATTACAAACGCATCCGCAGCCAACAACTGCCGAAAAAATTATTCTAAGACTGTTCAGTCAGAACCAACCCGGGTAGTTCGGCGCATTGTTCGCCACGGGTTTTGTTTTGATTCGCCTGGAGTGATACTTCAGATGAGTCGCATACCCGCTCCGGTTCGCCGCAGCGGGTTTTCGCTTTTGTGGCCGCCTGCTTAGTTCGCGCACACGAGCATCGAACCCCACTTACCAACACGAGGATTGCCATGAGCTTGAAAGAACAAATTACCGAAGACATGAAAAACGCCATGCGCGCCAAGGAAGCGGGCAAGCTGGGCACGATTCGCCTGTTGCTGGCCGAAATCAAGCGCAAGGAAGTCGACGAGCGCATCGAATTGACGGATGCCCACGTGACGGCCATCGTGGAAAAGATGATCAAGCAGCGCAAGGATTCGATCACCCAGTTCGAAGCCGGTGGCCGTGCCGACCTGGCCGACATTGAAAAAGCCGAACTGGTGCACCTGGCGGGCTACATGCCTGCCGGCCTGTCGGACGAAGAAGTGGCGGCCGAAGTGGCTGCCGCCGTGGCCGCCTCGGGCGCCGCCGGTCCGCAAGACATGGGCAAGGTCATGGCTATCGTCAAGCCGAAGCTGGCGGGCCGCGCCGACATGACCGTGGTGTCCGCCCTGGTCAAGAAAGCCTTGACGCCGGCAGCGTAAGCATTCAATAGTAGCAAAGGCTGCCAGTCACCGCGCTGGCAGCCGCTCAATCGCCCACACGTTGACTTGGCTCAACCTCAGGCCACGTGCGGTAGTATAGTCTGACCTATAACAAGACCCGCCCTAGCCAGTGATACCTCAATCCTTCATTTCCGATTTGCTCAACCGCGTCGATATCGTCGATGTCGTGGGCCGCTATGTGCAACTGAAAAAAGGTGGCGCCAATTTCATGGGCCTGTGCCCGTTCCACAGTGAAAAATCGCCCAGCTTTACCGTCAGCCCCACCAAGCAGTTCTATCACTGCTTCGGCTGTGGCGCGCATGGCACCTCGATCGGCTTCCTGATCGAGTACTCGGGCATGGGCTTTGTCGATGCCGTCAAGGACTTGGCGCAGAACGTGGGCATGGTGGTGCCGGAAGCGGACGACAAGATCCCGCCGGCCCAGCGCGCACAGATCCAGGCGCAAAGCATGGCCTTGTCCGACGCCATGACGCAGGCCTGCGATTATTACCGGGGGCAATTGCGCCACGCGCCGGAAGCCATCGCCTACCTGAAGAACCGGGGCTTGACGGGCGAAGTGGCCGCTCGCTTCGGCATGGGTTTCGCACCGGGCGGCTGGGATAATCTGCGCTCCGTCTTCCCTGACTACGATGTGGTGGCCCTGGCCGAGGCTGGCCTGGTAATCGACAAGGTCGATGAAGAAGGCAACAACCGCAAGCGCTATGACCGTTTCCGCGAGCGCATCATGTTTCCGATCCGCAATACCAAGGGGCAGGTCATCGCCTTTGGCGGCCGCGTGCTCGACCATGGTGAGCCGAAATACCTGAACTCGCCGGAAACCCCCTTGTTTTCCAAGGGCTTCGAACTATATGGGCTGTTCGAGGCGCGCCAGGCCATCCGCGACGCCGGCTATGTGCTGGTGACGGAAGGTTACATGGACGTGGTGGCGCTGGCGCAAATGGGTTTCCCGCAGGCGGTAGCGACCCTGGGCACGGCATGCACACCCACCCATGTGCAAAAACTGCTGCGCCAGACCGATAACGTGATTTTCAGCTTCGACGGCGACAAGGCTGGTCGCCGCGCCGCCCGCCGCGCGCTGGAAGCGAGCCTGGCCCACGTGTCGGACAATAAAACCATCAAATTCCTGTTCTTGCCGTCGGAACACGATCCGGACAGCTATATCCGCGAATTCGGCACCGAAGGTTTTGAGCAGCAAGTGCATGAAGCCATGCCGCTGTCGCAATTTTTGCTGAAAGAAGTGTCGGGTGAGCATGATTTGTCCGAGCCGGAGGGGCGTGCCCGCGTGCAGTTCGACGCCAAGCCCCTGCTGCAGCTGATGGCGCCGTCGTCCTTGCGCTTGCAGATCGTGAGGGGACTGGCGCAGCTGACGCAGTCCACGCCGGCCGAGATCGAAGCCCTGTTCGAGCTGGCCAAGCCCGTTGCCGTAGCGCGTCGCGCGCCGCCGAAATCGGGCCGCCCCGTGCCCGTGGGTCTGGAATTGAAGATCATGCGCATGCTGGTGGCGCATCCGCCCCTGAGCATGCGTATCGACGAGGCTGCTCTGACCGCTTTCCAGCAGCTGGGACCGGACGCGGCCCATAGCCTGGGACAGCTGGTAGCCGTGGGTCAGGCGCTGGGCGAGCATGGCAGTTTTGCTGCGCTGGCGCAGCAATTGAAGGAGCTGGGCAGCGAATACGACGAGATCATCGGCGAGATCGCGGCCGGCACGGAGTCCGATTACGACAGTGAATTGTCATGGCTGGTCAGCACCATCCGCGAGATCAAATTGAATGCCTTGAAGGCGGAATTGCAGCAATTGTTTGCGTCGGGTTTGCCATCCGAGAAAATTGGTGTACGCTACCGCGAAATCATGCAGGAGCAAGGCGAGTTGGAGCGCGAACGCGATGCCGAGTTGGTGAATCGCTAAGCTTGCTCTGGGGGTATGGCACGCACTGGAAAAACATTTTTCGCGTGCTATAATTAAATGCTAAGTATTGTGTGCTTTGGCAAGCTAGTTCTGTTTCGTAAATAGTATTTGTTTTCAGTAAGTTAGGCTCTTGATCGGCGCGGTGGATCGTGTCGGCAGCCAGGGCCAACTGGCGTTTGCGGCGTTGCGGGCAAGGCTCGCAGACGCTGGCAAGCCGCGCCAGGCTCTCGCTCCCAACGCGGTCGATGCAGAAATTTCTGCCGAGGCGGCTGGCAACAGCTGGTGGACAGGAATTGCTGCGCTTCCCGCGGATCGTGGCCGATGAGGTGTAAGTAACGTAACAGTGTCGAATTTGCGTTGTCGGCAGGTTCGAAGATGGTGGTTCCCGCAGGTAGACAGGGAACTGGCAGCAAACTTTATCCTAATCCACCGTAAAGCAAGTCGTTGTGTAATCGAAAGCGCCTGTGCCAATCAAGAAACCCGAATCCAAAGCGGCTGTAAAGCCCACTAAAGTTACCACGAAAGCCGAAAAAGCGCTTGACCGGCCAGAAGCGCGTGTGACCAGCGCGCCCGTGGTCAGCCAGACCACCGACGCTGCCACCCTGGCAGCCATCGATACGTCCGGCTATGTCTTGCCGTCGGTAAAAGTGCCAGGCCGCCGCGGCCGCAAGCCAAAAGAGTTCCAGCCAGAAAATGATGAAGTCGCCGCCCTGAACGCCGTCGAGCGGGCCGAACTGAAGGCCGTCGACAAGGCCAAGGCCAAGGATCGCAAGGCGAAGGAGCGTGCGCTGCTGAAAGACGCCTTCTCGTCCGACACGGAAGCGAGCGAGGAAGAACTCGAGCGCCGGCGCCAGAAACTCAAGACCCTGATCAAGTTCGGCAAGGAGCGCGGTTTCCTGACCTACGCGGAAATCAACGATCACTTGCCTGAAAACATCGTCGATCCGGAAGCCATCGAAGGCATCATCGGTACCTTCAATGATATGGGCATCGCCGTCTACGAACACGCGCCCGATGCCGAAACGTTGTTGCTGTCCGATAACGTTGCCGTTGTCACCAGCGATGACGAGGCGGAAGCAGCGGCCGAGGCCGCATTATCGACCGTCGATTCCGATTTCGGCCGCACCACCGACCCCGTGCGCATGTATATGCGCGAGATGGGCTCGGTCGAGTTGCTGACGCGCGAAGGCGAGATCGAGATTGCCAAGCGCATCGAAGATGGCTTGAAAGACATGATTCAGGCCATTTCCGCCTGCCCCGTGACGATCGCCGAGATTATCGCCGCCGCCGACCGCATCGCCAACGAAGAGATCAAGATCGACGAAATTGTCGACGGCCTCGTCGATGAAAGCGAACCGGTCGCCGCCGCTCCTGTCGTTGCCGCTCCCGTCGAAGAAGACGAGGAAGAAGGCGAAGCGGAAGAAGAGGAAGTCGAAGAAGAGGAAGAGGCGAACGCTTCCGGCGCGGCCGGTTTCTCGGCCGAGCAGCTGGAAACTTTGAAGCGTACGGCGCTGGAAAAATTTGCCGTCATTTCGCAGCAGTTTGACAAGATGCGCCGCGCTTTCGAGAAAGACGGCTACAACTCCAAGCCCTACGCCAAGGCGCAGGAAGCCATTTCGCAAGAGTTGCTGGGCATCCGCTTCACGGCCAAGGTGGTGGAAAAGCTGTGCGACACCCTGCGCGGTCAGGTCGATGAAGTGCGCCATATCGAGAAGCAGATTCTCGACGTGGCCGTGAACCGCTGCGGCATGCCGCGCGCCCACTTCATCAAGGTCTTCCCGGGCAATGAAACCAACCTCGACTGGGTCGATGGCGAAGTCAACGCAGGACACGCCTACAGCGCCATCCTGGGCCGCAACATTCCGACCGTCAAGGAACTACAGCAGCGCCTGATCGACCTGCAGGCGCGCGTCGTGCTGCCGCTGCCGGACTTGCGCAACATCAACCGCCAGATGGCGGCCGGTGAAATGAAGGCGCGCAAGGCCAAGCGCGAAATGACGGAGGCCAACTTGCGTCTGGTCATTTCGATCGCCAAGAAATACACGAACCGTGGCTTGCAATTCCTAGACCTGATCCAGGAAGGCAATATCGGCCTGATGAAGGCCGTCGACAAGTTCGAGTACCGCCGCGGTTACAAGTTCTCGACCTATGCGACCTGGTGGATTCGCCAGGCCATCACGCGCTCGATCGCCGACCAGGCGCGCACGATCCGTATTCCCGTGCACATGATCGAGACGATCAACAAGATGAACCGGATTTCCCGCCAGATACTGCAGGAAACGGGCGCGGAACCCGACCCGGCCACCCTGGCGATCAAGATGGAAATGCCCGAGGACAAGATCCGCAAGATCATGAAAATCGCCAAGGAACCGATCTCGATGGAAACGCCGATCGGCGACGACGACGATTCCCATCTGGGCGACTTCATCGAGGACAACAACACCCTGGCGCCGGCCGACGCGGCGCTGCACGCGTCCATGCGTGGCGTGGTCAAGGACGTGCTCGACTCTTTGACGCCACGCGAAGCGAAAGTACTGCGCATGCGTTTTGGTATCGAGATGTCCACCGACCATACGCTGGAAGAAGTGGGCAAGCAATTTGACGTGACGCGCGAGCGCATCCGCCAGATCGAAGCCAAGGCGCTGCGCAAGTTGCGCCACCCATCGCGCTCCGACAAGCTGAAAAGCTTCTTGGAAGGCAACTAGAAGCCAATAGGGCTTGACGTGCGCCCCTGATACCCCTATCCTCGCGTGTCCGTTTCCAAAACGGCCGCGCGAGGCGGGTTTCAACAACGCCGCCACGCCGCAGTCCCCGGGCCTCTAGCTCATGCTTGGTTAGAGCAGCGGACTCATAATCCGTTGGTGCCGTGTTCGACTCACGGGAGGCCCACCAATTAAATCAAGGACTTAGGTGAAAACCTAAGTCCTTTTGTATTTCTACTGTCAACAAAGTGTCAACCGAGTTTTATCGTTTAGCTAGAGCTTTGAGCACGTCCTCATGAATTCGAAGTACCTTTTCCAATGTTTGACGAAATTTCTGTTGTTCATCAGGACTCTTCAAGTCCATTGCTTTAGATGTAATTTTTGCCCTTGTGCCTAATGGTGTAGCAATGCCATATTTGGACTTCATTTCTGTGCTCTTGGGCGGTCAGGTTTGAGAGTCAAGTTGCTTTAAGGCTGGCCAATGGGTTGAGATGTTTTGCCTCTTGCAAATGCTCTGGGGCCAGGTGCGCATAGCGCATTGTCATTGTCAGACTTGCGTGTCCTAGGATGCGTTGCAAGACTAAAATATTACCGCCATTCATCATGAAATGACTGGCAAACGAATGCCTGAGGCAGTGTGTCAGTTGGCCGTCTGGAAGTTCGATTCCAGTTCTTCCAATTCCCTCCCGAAATGCAGAATACGCATAGCTAAATATTCGTGCACCATTCCCGTGTACTTTGTAGTGTGCTTCGAGGTCGCTTTGCAATTCATCTGAGATTGGAACTGACCTTACCTTGCCGGACTTCGTTTTAGTGAATTGAATTTGTCCGTCCCTTACTTGGGTGGCGCGTAGCTCTTCCGCTTCGCTCCAGCGCGCGCCTGTACTCAAGCACACTCGGGTCACCAAGCGAACATTGAGGTACCCTGACTTTTTCGGACACTCTTGTTTGGCAAACTTCACCAACTGGAGAACATATGAAACGCTCAACAACATACACGCCAGAGCTTCGAGAAGAAGCAGTAAAGCTGGT